>NZ_JBMPOR010000010.1:0-203461 GCF_049340265.1 Undibacterium sp. Di26W | reverse complement strand
TGTCACCATACGGACAACTTGCAACTTAAAGCCAATCTCAAATGTTCTTCTTTTTGCTTTCATCTCTTTTCCTCAATAAGTGAATTATCCCACCTATCTCGGTGTCCGTTATTATTAGACCACTACACTTCTCGGGGAGACAGGCGTGAGGATATCTATTTGGATGATGACGACAGGCAGGAGTGGTTGACGGTGTTGGCCGAGGTATGTGACCGCTTCAACTGGGTGGTACATGCCTACTGCGAGATGAGCAATCATTATCATCTGCTGGTGGAAACCCTCGATGGCAATTTGTCGCGTGGCATGCGCCAGCTCAATGGTTTATATACCCAGCGTTTCAATCGTCGTCACAAACAAGTCGGGCATTTGTTCCAGGGCAGGTACAAAGCTATTCTGATACAAAAAGAAGCGCACCTGTTGGAGTTGACGCGCTACATCATTCTTAATCCAGTACGTGCCGGGATGGTGTCATTGCCCGAGCAATGGCACTGGAGTAGCTATGATTTCTGTGTGCGTGATCAGCATGCACCGCCGTGGCTGGATACAGACTGGTTATTGGGACAGTTTGGCGTTAAACGTAAACAGGCCAGGAGGAAGCCGGAGGAAGCTGGGGTCAGAGGAAGCTGGGGTCGAGGAAGCTGGGGTCAGGTCTTACATTCATACGTTTCCTGAAAAACATGCTATGCTTCTAGCATGGTAAGACCACTAAGATTAGAGCTTTGAAAGCTGGGGTCTCTTTTAAGAAAAGATTCTAATTCATTGATTTTCAATGAGTAAAAATCTCGTGTTTGCTTCGGCACGATTTTCGGCAGCAAGCCGATTACTACGCTTATATTCATACATTTCATTAGTGTAGGATTGTCGTAATATAAGACCTGACCCCATTTTGACCCCGTTTTTTATCGGTCAGGCGCTTATTCCATGGCTGAAATTGCAGCCTTTTTCTCTGTTCACTATGTCACTGTTAGCAGGGCAGTACGGGCATTTGAAGCAAAATGCTGACAGTAGACTTGTATTGATTCGCGCCTTCTTTAAAGACTTTCCGAGAATGAACGTCGGAGACAGGCCGGTCTTATACTCACACAGTTCCTTAGCGTAGAATTGTCGTACTGTGAGACCTGACCCCTTTTTTCCATTTTTTTTCAAAACGTCTCTTTCTATGATGAAGAAATCGCTCTTTGCATCCACACTCGTCTTGCTATTATCAAACGCTGCTCATGCAAATACGATTGATAACGTCAATGAACTGATCTCATCGGCAGGGAAGTGGTCCCGCAATACTGAGAAATTTGACATTAGCTGGTCATTGAATCAGCAGGCACTAGTCATTGCTGAAAGAGTGCAGGACAAAACGCCTTTATTGCTGCTAAGAGTGCTTACCCAAAAAATGGATTTGTATATCAAATCCGGGCAGCTTGATCAGGCTCAAAAAGTGTGTTTACAGATACTTGCTTTTAAAGAGAAAAAACCGCAATTGTCAGGCTTTGCGTATCCTGATTTCTTGAGAAAATATGCTGAGCTGCTCGTACGTCAGGGGCAGCTTCCAGAAGCAGAAAAACTGTCTCTTCAAGCTATCGAGGCTTTTGGAAAAGTCAACAGCAAAACAATAGGAGTCAGGCTGGACGAGGAATTTGCCTTCCTTGGCAACATATACGTGCGTCAGAAAGAATGGGATAAAGCGGAGAACTATTTGAGGCTGGCCGTTTTTCTTAACAAGGCAAAACAAGAATATGATGTGGACAATACATACAAGAAAAACGCTGTGCTTGATCTGATCAAGGTTTATCAAGAGACGAAGCGTGATGACCTGGCAAAGCAATTGGAAACTGATATGCAGGCAGTGTTGAATCCACCTTCTATCATATGGCAGGTATCACTCAACCCAAAATACAAAGGCCCAGTCCTGGTCAAAGAGAGTTGCAAGAATCCGCCGTTTCCGCCTGAAACTACCCGGTACGAAATGGATGGTTCGATGAGCTTGAGGTTCCTGATTGCAGAAGATGGCGAGGTGGTCGGCAGATATACCTCCAGCAGCAGTGATTGGAAGCGCTTGGATGATCTGGCACTCGATACCATAGCACAATGCAAATTTACTGTGCCAACATATGAAGACCGCCCTACTGTGGGATGGGCGTATTATGACTATGACTGGAAGGCCAATCCCGGCGGCAAGCCCTATCCAAAACCAGAGTTAATCGACACCAACTGCAAATCAGACAGCTTTGAAATGATACTCGTCACTGGCAAGCCGCAAGATAATGATATCAGCTTCAAGATAAATATTGATGGAAAACCCCACAGCATGCATGGCGGGAACTTCAAAGATGATGGAAAACTGTATGGTGAACTGCTTGGCATACTCAAAAAATGTAGGTTTACACCAACAGTTATTGACGGTGAGGTGAGGGGTAACAAGGGGAGCATGCGTTTTGTCCGCAAACAGGCTGCCGATAAAGAGAAAGTCAGCCCGTCACAATAGTGCCCCGGATTTTTCTAAGCAGAGCCGGGTTCAGTTCTTTCATTACGACATTCCTGACCCGGCCGCCGCTGAGATGTGCGGGAGGATGCTCAATTCTCCTGCACGGTCTCACCCCGAGGCAGTGTAAACGCTGCCAGCAACTCGGCAAGAACCTCCTCATGCGACTTCACGCCAGCCAACACCTGGCCGTGTCGCCAAGCCTGCTCATACGTCACTGCGATGTGCGACAAAGCAAAGGAAGCCGCCACCTGCCTAAAATCCTCAACCCCATGCGACACCTTCGGGGTGCCGCCATAGCACTCGCAAGCTTTATTTTGCACCGTCGTTCTTCATCGCTTCCAGCTTGTCATAACCGACTGCGGCAGAGGCAGCCTTGATTGCTGCCATATCGACATTCTGGCCACGGGTTTCAACAATGAAACGGCCTGCTACCAGCAAGCTGTATTCGCCGGCGGAGCCATCTTTTTGGAATCGTTCATGGGTGGGACGACCATTGACCTTGCCCATTTTTTCGTAACCGCCATCGGTTTCCTTATCCTGTTCCATCATGCCCCAGGCAAACATGGCACCGAACATCTTGCTGCCGCCGGTGTCGGTCACTGATACCTGGATCTGGCGGTTGTTGTCGTCGGTATAGCGCGCATCCGCTTTGGAGATTTTGAATTCACCCATGGCTGATTTCTCCCCTTCCAGGCTGCTGCGTTTCAAGCCGCCGATGGCATCTGGCAGTAGCGCTTTCAGCTTGTCTTTATCGACCACTTCAGCCTGGGTGCCGGCACCCATGACGGCACCCAGGGCTTCGGTGGCTGCTTTCGCCTCGGCTTGCGGATCGCCCGATTTTTTTGCGGCTTCCATTTTTTTGTTAGCCTCTTCCATCTGCTTACCCATTTTTGCCAATTCACCCAGAGCGCCGTTGGCTTCTTCTGACTTGGATATCGAGCGCAATGCACCTGAACCAAACAGGGACGCACCGCCAACTGCACCAACCACGGTAGATATCACCACCATCAGGACGATGGAGCAAATCACCGATACAGCGGTGTAGGCAGCTGCTTTTTCCTTGGGGGCTTTCATTAGCACAGGCAAGCCCAGGTACAGGACATAAATGCTGTAGAACGCGGCGATCAGGCCGAGCATGCCCAGCGAGGGAATAATGTTCAGTATCCCGGCCACCCATGCCGGTGTAAATGCATAAGCAGTGACCTTGAGCGCTTGCATGGGATTTTTTTCGCCACCAAAATTGGGTGCCAGCGCGTTGATGATGAGGGAGATCACATAAGTGGCGACCAAACCCAGCACAAAACTCAGTACCAGCGTCGTGATGCCGATCAGGATAGGAGTGCGTACTGTACCTATAAAGGGCAGGCTCATGCCGATGAAAGTCATGCCGATGAAACTGGCAAGCGCAGGGATAGCAGACAGTGGCGCAATATAGTGCTGGTAGAGACTCGCCGTAGTAGTGCTTTCTTCTGCAATGACTGGCCATTCTGTTTGCGGGGTCAGCGTGATGTTTTTCGCGCGTTCAATCAGGTTCATGGATTTTCCTTCGATAAGTAGGGTATGGCGTTATGGCTTGTGACCTAGTACTTGCAGTGGAAAACAATGGAGCGAAAAAGATGCTACTTAGCTTTTGACTAACTGGCAAATTTTATTACAGTTTCTTGCAAGTTAATCATTAAACCAGGATGGTTTGTTGCAGTTATCAGTATTTAGACGCGAAATACAGGTAATAAATCATCATCAATATCAAAATATTAAGGTGATTTAATTGCCATCCAGTATTCCCAATGGTGATTTGGTGTTGATTTGTCTTGCTTGTTGCTCAAGTGGGTTGTTTAAGCATGTGAAGGAAAAAATGTCAGTAAAAAGACGGTGCGCCATCAGGTGCGTGTCATGACGTGGTTAGTGTGCAAAAGGGGCTGCATTTCACACGGCATTTTCCTAAAGCCGACAGTTCGTTTCGTCAGTATGAAAATGGATGTCATACGGGCAAGTGGTATTGTTGCGTCGGTAACAATTTGAAACGTCTTTTTTCAAGAAAGTGTGGCATATTTGCCATCGATTGTCTTGTAAGCCATGTGTGCCTATGTGGATTCATTCTTGCGACAAATCTTCACCCCCTTTTAGAAGTGTCATGTCACCTCAGCTTTTCCTTACGGTTGTAAAAAACAGAGTTATCACACTGGATAAACGCTGGTTAGTGCTGTGCCTGTTACTGGTGGTCAGCCTGATTTATTGGCTGGACGAATATACCGGGCAACTGACTTTTTTTGCGCCGTTCTATGTTTTCCCTGTGGCGATCAGTGCCAGCCTGCTGTCGCGGCGGTGGACCATTTTCTTTGTCAGCTTGTGCAGCCTGGCGCGGGTGCAGGTGTTCAGCCAGACTTTCCCGGTCGGCAGTTCTAGCTTGATGGTCTTTGATATCGCACAGAGTTTTGTGCTGTTTGCCGCCATCGCCATACTGGCAATAACCATCCAGAGAATGAGTCAGCGTCAGTCCAGGTATGCGGATTTTCTCGAAACCCATCTGCGTCATCTGCGTCGGCAAAAACGTATCAAGGCTAGCATCAGGCGCGCCCTGCCAGAGGACGCTGACGAAATTGTCGAGGTTGCTGTCTGCGGTGCCAGGAGTGGCGGCCTGTCGGAAGAATTGTCCAATACGGTGTTGCAAAAGACGATTGCCAAGGCATTCAGACAGGGCATTGTTGAAGGCCAGACGATACGGGATGTCTGGATAGGCGGGAAGCAAAAAGTATCCGTCGAATTTTGGGTATCCATCATCAACGGTCGGGTTGCCGGCTTTTTCATGCTGTATGGTCTGGACAGCATGAATGGGTCAGAGCGCGAATTGCATGCCATGGTAGTGAAAGATGATTATCTGGGGCTGGGTATAGGGTCGGCCATGACAGATTTTTTCTGTATGCATTTTAAAAATCGCCGCTTGTTTGCCGCCTGCAAGCCAGATTCCAAGATGATGAAAATGCTGACCCGCAGAGGGTTTGCGTTTTTCTGTTCCACAGACAACGAATACGTCATCATTGACCGGCATAATTAGCATGGATGCTTATGTCGGCTGATTCAGTGTTGCCCAGCTTAAACCGAACTTATGCAGGTATTTTTTCAGCCTGTCGGCATCATTCGGGTTGGCTTTTGTGCTGCGTGAGGCGGCAAATAGTTTCCGACCTGCTTCTGACAGCGATTTACTGTGCAGGCAGATGCCCAGTACCGCCTTGAGCTGCAAGGCATCGAATAGATCCAGTACGGCAATTTGCTGCGTATCCAGGTAGGTGTGCAAGTCAATTTCTGATGCCATGCCATCCTTGTCCCCGGCATGCGACCACAGGCGTTGCAGGCGCTTGATTTCATCCTCTACTATGTGGTCATTGATGCGACCCGCATCGGCCAGGGTTGCCATGCGGGTGACGGATGCCGACAGGTCGCGGAAGTTACCTGTCCATACAGCTTGTGCGGAGGTGGCAAAGGTCATGTAGCGATCCCGGGCTTCTTTATTGAAGCGCACCATTTGTCCGTACTCGCTACTGAACTGCGCCAACTGGTAATCCATGTTTGGCGCAATATCTTCTGCTCGTTCACTCAGGCCCGGCAATTCATAGGTCCATAAGTTGATACGGGCAAACAGGTCTTCGCGAAAGCGACCGGCAGCGACTTCCTTGCCAAGCTCGCGGTTGGTGCCTGCCACCAACTGGAAATCGCTTTGTACTTCATGGTCGCCCCCTACCGGCAAGAACCGTTTTTCTTCCACGGCCTTTAGCAGCATCGCTTGTTCATCCAGGCCCAGTTCACCGATTTCATCCAGGAATAACAAGCCCTTGTGCGCCGCTCTCAGCAAGCCGGGGCGATCTGACATGGCACCGGTAAATGCACCCTTGATATGACCAAACAGAGTGGAGCCGGCACCATCACCACGCAGCGTGGCGCAATTGACTTCGACAAATTTCCCTTCCAGCTTGTGCCTGGCCTTTTTCAATTCAAACACCCGCTTCGCCAGGAATGATTTACCGGCACCGGTTGGGCCCATCAACAAGATAGGTGCACGAGATTTGATGGCAACCCGTTCAATCTCATCAATCATGGTATTGAAGCGCGCATTGCGGGTAGCAATGCCAGACTTTAAAAATGCCACGCCTTCTTCTTTTTCGCGGGTAAAGCGCTGGGCAATCTGGTTATAGCGTGACAGGTCCAGATCAATCAGGGCAATTTCACCGGTATTGCCCTTGATCTGCCGACGTGGCGGCGAGGTCTGCAATAGTTTGCCGGGCAAATAGTTAGCCTCTGTCATCAGGAACAGGCAGATTTGTGCCACGTGCGTGCCAGTGGTGATATGTATCCAGTATTCCTCAGTATCGGTATCGAAGCGATATGACCTGGCAAAATCAAACAGGCTGGCATACACCTCTTCAAAATCCCAGGGGTCTTGTATCGCCAACTGATGCGTGCGTAATGTGGTGGTCGGCGAGGTGGCGGCAATATCGTTTCTCAATTGCCCTATCAACGCATCATGCTGGCCACTGTGCAGCAATTCTATGCGGTCAATGGCAATATCGTCGCGCTGCGTCAACGCTACCGTAGGTCGCCACTTCTCCCAGCGGCCACTGCCTTTGCCATTGTCTAGTTGAGTGCCAATAAATCCTATCACTACCTTGTTTTTGGGTTTCATATTTGGATAAGTATTTATCTATAAAGATAATTATAGTTTATTTCTGGATAAAGAGTGAAAAGACTGAAAGTGGATGATTATTAGAAATACTTATATAAATCAATTGCTTATTAAATTTTAATGGGGCTTTTGAAAAGCTGGCACGGCCATTGCAATACCGTAGTGGAAGGGCATGCAGGCATGAAGGGAGTGCCACCACCGAAAACGATAGAGGACTGGGTGGTCTGGATAAAACCAGATGTGGTCTAAGTGTTGTGATGAGCAAGGTTGCAGATGCAGGTTGCCGCTCCCCGTAAGGGTGTCAACTGGCGCGCGTTTCCAATCATCACTGCAGCCGGAAGTAATGCTCTGGTCGCCACGTTTTGCGGGTTCGAATCCCGTCGTGTCCACCAAATTTAAAAAGAAGAAAATAAAGGAAATAAAATGGTTAATACACAATTATTCCAAACTTTAAAAACATCATTCGCAAACACATTTTTGCCAGTGACTGACACAACAAATTTTTCAGGTGTGCCTGCCTACAGGTTCACGCCTGAACACAAGCTGGCGCAATATGCAGCAACGGGTTGCCTGAACGCGACTTACTATGCAAGTGCAGAAGCACAACTGGCAACGGTACTGGATTTGACAAAAGAAGTATCACCGCTGTTTGTCGCCCAGACTGCTATTTACTGTCGTGAACGTGGCTACATGAAAGACATGCCGGCTTTGCTGGTCGCAGCGCTGACCATGCGCAACGCAGTTGAATTGCCGCGCACCTTTAAACGGGTGATGAACAATGGCAAGATGTTGCGTAACTTTGTGCAAATCTTGCGTTCAGGTGCTATCGGTCGTAAGTCTTTGGGTTCACGTCCAAAGAAATTGGTACAAGCCTGGTTGAACACCGCAAGTGAAAAAGAATTGCTGGCGGCAGCCGTAGGTACGACCCCATCCCTGGCCGACGTGGTAAAGATGGTGCACCCAAAACCAGTCGAAGCATGGCGTGAAGCTTTCTTTGCCTGGTTGATAGGCAAGCCATACAAGGCCGAAGCCTTGCCACCCGTCGTGGCAGCGTTTGAAGCGTACAAGAAAGACCGTAGCCCGGCTTTGCCGGACGTGCCTTTCCAGATGCTGACAGCGATGGATTTGACGACAGAAGACTGGGCGCAAATTGCCCGCCAAGCTGGCTGGCAGATGTTGCGTATGAACTTGAATACCTTTGGCCGTCATGGCGTCTATGAATTGCCGGGCATGGTTGAGTTGATTGCCGACAAATTGCGTAATGCAGAGGCTATTGCCAAAGCCAAGGTGTTTCCTTACCAGTTGCTGGCGGCATACAAGGCCGCCAATGAAGGCGTGCCATTGCCAATCAAGAATGCCTTGCAGGATGCGATGGAAATCGCTTTGAGCAATGTGCCAGAAATACTTGGTCAGGTTGTGGTGTGTGCCGACGTGTCAGGTTCCATGTCTTCACCTGTCAGTGGTCAGCGTGGTTCTGCAACGACAGCTGTCCGTTGCATAGACGTGGCAGCCCTGGTTGCGGCAGCCATGTTGCGCAAGAACCCGTCTACGCTGGTGCTGCCATTTGAAAATCAGGTCGTAAAATGCGATTTGAATCCACGTGACAGCGTGATGACGAACGCGCAAAAACTGGCAGCGATAGGTGGTGGTGGAACCAACTGCAGTGCGCCACTGGTGCAGTTGAACAAAGAAAACGCCAAGGCTGATCTGGTGATCTTTGTGTCTGACAATGAATCATGGATGGATGCAGGCCGTAGCCGTTCAACAGCAACCATGATTGAATGGAATGCGTTTAAGAAACGTAATCCGCAAGCGAAACTGGTTTGTATAGACATTGCGCCGTATGGCACAAGCCAGGCAGCCGAAAGAGATGATGTATTGAATGTCGGTGGTTTTTCTGATGCCGTCTTCAAGATCATCGCCTCATTCGCTGCTGGTCAGTTGAGTGCAGAGCATTGGGTAGGTGAAGTAAAAGCAATCGATATTTAGAACCTGTTTACGATCTTACTGCGCGAGCGTGATCGGGGCTCATGCGCTGCTCAAAATGCTCATGTACTTAGAGTACATTCCGCTTTTTGCGCTGCTCTTCACCCCGCTGACGCTCGCTCGCTACAGATCGCAAGCAGGTTCTTAGAGAGCCGCTGGTGGGGCAAATGCTGTAAGTGCCTCATCAGTCCAGGTAGTAAATGTTTTTGAACGCAGCATGAATGCAAATGTGATTACATCTCGAAGCTGTAAAATCACCTTTAAATCTTGTCATGCAGTGCTTCAATGACCATTTGAGTGTGGTCTTGAGTTTGAAATGCTGTACGAATGCGCAGGCGATTACATCCAAAAAAAATCGCAAGCAAACCTTGTCGACCAGTATTTCTCAATATCGCAAGCAGATGTCGTAGTACAGGTTTTGAATATGGTATGAATGCTGATGTGATTACACTTGTAATGTTAAATCACCCTCTGTTTTTGTCATGCCATATTCAATAAATATCATTGTGTCGTTTTCTTGAATACCATCTGAATGCTCATGTGACTACATTTGCAATGTTCACAGTAATTCTTGTCAGAGGGTGGTTCAAAGGAATTGTAGCTATATTTAGTTGTAAAGGTTTTGAACAGTGTAAGAATGCAGACGTGACTACATTTCGAAAATGCAGCGGTCACTTCAAACTCTTGTCTTACACTT
The DNA here is from genome assembly GCF_049340265.1 of Undibacterium sp. Di26W. Classification (NCBI taxonomy): domain Bacteria; kingdom Pseudomonadati; phylum Pseudomonadota; class Betaproteobacteria; order Burkholderiales; family Oxalobacteraceae; genus Undibacterium; species Undibacterium sp. Di26W. The sequence goes on along the minus strand of NZ_JBMPOR010000010.1, from coordinate 193,621 downwards.
GTTCAATAAGGTTTTACCCGAATGCAATCAGGATTACATCGGTATACATTGGTTCGACTCCAAACTGGTCCACACCGTAAGGATGGGTCAGAAGGTCCTGGTAACACTTGTCGGGGTTTTATTTAACAGTGCTGACGTGATGAAAAGCGGAATACAAAGACGAACAGAAATCATGGAAAAGTGGCGTGCCCGCATACCTGTGAAAGAAAGTTTTGATATCTATGCGATGCCAGCACCTGCCGGAGCAGTTATGGCTGATCGTGAAATATTAAGACACACTAGTACATACGGTTTGCTACCCTTGTTTTATGTGGACTATGCCTTTAATTGTCGTGATTGTGGATGTGCCCAGATATGGACGGGCAAGCAGCAGAAGTGGTGGTGTGAAATCATGCAGGGCAATATCAATAGTTTAGCTGTGCGGTGTCGTCCTTGCAGGAAGAAAGAGCAACAAAGAAAGATGCTAGCCAGGGAAACTCATTTGAGTGGCCTGGCAGCAAAGTACAAACATTGAAGTTTTCAGGCGAATGCTGGTGAACATTCAACGGTCCTAAGTGGTGAAAAAGATGCATGTCCGGTCTTATGTAACCTGGGTACTGCGTCTCTCAGAGATGCTCCTGGCCGTGCCGTTTCACCTTCCCTTGTCGCCGCAAATAATTGAAAATGAATGAGCTTGTGCTGCGAGTAAAAGTTTAGGCGAATGCTGGTGAAATTACATCACTTTAATGAGGCTGTCGCGGGTTCGAAACCCGTCACGATATCTCGGTATCGTGTAGCTCAGTTGGTAGAGCACCTGTGGGTGACCACATACATTTCACCGAATATTGTCGCCACCCCAAAAAATGGCAGGGTTTAAAGTAAGAGAAGTAAGGCAGCGGTTAATAAAATTGCGGTAAAAAAGTTTAGGCGAATGCTGATGAAACTACATCGCTAAGGACGAAGAGGTCGTGGGTTCGATCCCCATCACAGTGTCATTGATGCCGTGTAGCTCAGTGGTAGAGCGCTTGTGGGCAACCACAGACGTTTCATCACCCCTTGTCGCCGCCCAAGAAATTGAAAATAAAAAGAGAAAATATGAAACACGAAGATTATGATGTAATGCAATACGAAAATGGTCGTCCTATCAAAATGTGGACCAAAGGGGTTCCGGTTGAGGATGAAGCCAAAAAGCAATTGGCGAATACCGCGCGTATGCCTTTCATCTACAAACATATTGCCGTGATGCCGGATGTGCATTTGGGTAAAGGTTCTACCATCGGTAGCGTGATTCCTACCCTGGGTGCCGTGATCCCTGCTGCTGTCGGTGTGGATATCGGTTGCGGGATGATGGCTGCCAAAACCACTTTGCATGCCAATGATTTGCCAGATAACCTGGGCCCTTTGCGTACTGCAATAGAAAAAGCCATACCGCATGGTATGTCGCCCAAGACCCGTAGCTTCAAAGGCCGTGATAAAGGTGCATGGGAAAGCCCGCCAAGCGCAGTGGATACCGCCTGGGCACAGTTGAAAGAGGGTTTCGATGAAATCTGTTTGAAAACCCCACGTTTGAAAAACACCAACAACTACCGTCACCTGGGAACTTTGGGTAGCGGTAACCACTTCGTTGAGGTTTGCCTGGATGAAGCGAATGCCGTATGGTTCATGCTGCATTCCGGTTCACGTGGTGTAGGTAATGCGATCGGTAGCCATTTCATTGAAATGGCCAAGCAGGATATGCGTACCCATTTCATCAACCTGCCAGATCAGGATCTGGCTTATTTGCCGGAAGGTACTCAACATTACAATGATTACATTGAAGCCGTAGGGTGGGCGCAAAAATTTGCGCGCTTGAATCGTGAAGTGATGATGCAAAACTTGATTGCTGCCGTGCGTACCGTGATCAGCAAACCGTTTGAAACCCATGTGGAAGCGGTGAATTGTCACCATAACTATGTACAGAAAGAGCATCACTTCGGTAAAGATGTGCTGGTAACCCGTAAGGGCGCAGTATCGGCGCGTGCTGGTGAATTGGGGATTATCCCAGGGTCCATGGGAGCAAAAAGCTTCATTGTGCGCGGTAAAGGAAATGAAGAAAGTTTTAACAGCTGCAGCCATGGTGCAGGTCGTACCATGAGCCGTACCGCAGCCAAAAAACTGTATACCGTCGCCGATCAGATCGCCGCAACCGAAGGTGTGGAATGCCGTAAAGATGCCGATGTGATTGATGAAATCCCTATGGCATATAAAGACATCGACGCCGTGATGCATGCACAAAGCGCCCTGGTGGAAGTAGTACATACCTTGAAGCAGATTGTGTGTGTTAAGGGTTGATTTACGTAAGACCATTAACCACAGAGGCACAGAGACACAGAGAAGAACAAGAGAAAATCTTTGGAATGAAAATTCACTCCAATTGGAGAAAACCGAATCTTCTCATGTTTTTCTCTGCGTCTCTGTGCCTCTGTGTTGAGAGGTCTTGATTTTGATTTGAAAATAAAAATAATGAACAAAAAAATGATAGAGCTGGATGGCTCTTTGGGTGAAGGTGGCGGTCAGATTTTGCGTACTTCCCTCAGCCTGTCCATGATTACCGGTCAGCCGTTCCGTATTGTGAATATCCGTGCCGGTCGTGCCAAGCCCGGCCTCTTGCGTCAGCATCTGGTGGCCGTGCAGGCTGCTGCTGCCATCAGTGGTGCCCAGGTGACGGGTACGCAACTGGGTTCGACGATGCTGGAATTTATTCCATCAACCATACGGGGTGGTGACTACCAGTTTGCCATAGGCAGTGCCGGCAGTTGTACCCTGGTGTTGCAGACGCTGGTGCCAGCCTTGCTGTATGCGGATACGCCCAGCACTATCCGTATCACAGGCGGCACCCACAACGACATGGCACCGCCCGCGCAATTCTTGCAAAAGGCCTATGGCCGGGTGCTGCAACAGATGGGCGCTGAAGTCAGTTTTGAATTGAAACGCTATGGCTTTTTCCCGGCAGGGGGCGGTGAAATCATCGCCAGAATCTCGCCTTGCAAGCGGTTGAAAAAACTGGATATGCTGGAGCGTGGCGAAAGACTTAAAGGCTATGCCGAAAGTTTTATTGCTGGCGTGCCGGCAGACGTAGCCAAGCGCGAACTGCAATGCGTGGGCAGCGACATGGGCTGGTCGCAAGATCAGTTGCTGATCCGTGGCCTGAGCAATGATCAGGGGCCAGGCAATGTGTTGCTGATTACGCTTGAACATCAACAGGTCACAGAAGTGTTTTGTGGCTTCGGTGAAAAAGCAGTCAAGGCAGAAAATGTCGCCAAAAAAACAGTACAGGAATTGCGTGAGTACGTTGCGTCTGGTGCAGCAGTGGGCGAACATTTAGCAGATCAGATCATGTTGTTGTTTGCCTTGGCCGGTGGCGGCAGTTTTACTACGAGTCAGGTGTCCGACCATGCAAAGACCAATGCCGAGGTAATCAGCAAGTTTTTAGCTGTGCGTACTGAATTCTCAGTCGAGGAACGCGCTTTCCTGTGTCGTATGCATTCGCCAGTTGAGAACGTACTCTGAAAAAACATAATGCGTTCTATGTGAACGGAATCGTAAGCTGAATTAAATTGATTGACACAGCGATTTCTTTTCATGCAGAATAGAAGTTCTTCGAGATGCAGCAGTTTTGCAATTCGATTTTTTATCAACCCCAATTCAAAGAAAGGAACGACCATGCCACGGAATACGGCTAACAACAATCAAGATTCTTAGCCCCTGTGCGCGACGCTCGGGGTTAAGGCACAGCCTACCCGAGCCGGTCGTTTTTTTCGAAAACCCCGGTGAGGAAACTCGTCGGGGTTTTTCAATTTCCGGACCTGTATGGTGGTTTGGGCAAGCAGCACTTCCATGGAATGATTCCATGGCGGTCGGGCTTTGCTCATCCCAAAGAAAGCATATCGGTATCAGAAAATATTGCTTGATATAGCATGATATAGCAGAGAAAAACACCGGCATCATAGAAAGAATATGTATGCCTATAGCAAAGAGTTTGCATAAGGGACGTGTCCCTGTGCATATTTTTACGGACGATATTGATCACACTGCCTTGCAGCAGTTGCTGAATATTGCCAACCTGCCCATTGTTCACCCCCATGTGGCGGCCATGCCTGACGTGCATGCCGGTATAGGTGCAACGGTGGGGAGCGTGATACCAACCCGGTCGGCGATTATTCCTGCTGCCGTCGGTGTGGATATCGGTTGCGGCATGAATGCCGTGCGCACGACGTTGACAGCAAGCCAGTTGCCTGACAATCTGGCCAAACTGCGCAGTGCACTGGAAGCTTCCATTCCTGTCGGGTTTGAACAGCATGAATGGAACAAGGTACGTGGTTCGGCCCATGCCCGTGTTGGCAGGCCCTTGAATGACAGGCTGGACAAGATAGTGGCCAGACACAAGGGCATCATGAAAATGCAACACAAGTTTGCCCAAACCTGGATCTGTCAGTTGGGCACACTGGGTGGTGGCAACCATTTCATCGAAATCTGTATTGATGAAGAACAGCGCGTCTGGGTCATGCTGCATTCCGGTTCACGCGGTATAGGAAATGTCATAGGACGCTATTTCATTTCCGCCGCAAAGAAGGATATGCTAAGACATCAGATTCATTTGCCGAACAAGGATTTATCCTATTTCAGCGAAGGCTCTGAACTGTTTGACGACTATGTCGAAGCAGTTGACTGGGCGCAGGACTATGCCCTCGTCAACCGTAGCGAAATGATGCGTCGTGCGCTGGATGTGTTGGCGCAGCAGGTAACCAGCTTCAAACTGGATGGTGAGGCGATCAATTGCCATCACAATTATGTGTCACAGGAAACCCATGCGAATGAAAAGCTGTTCATTACACGCAAGGGTGCGATTTCTGCCCGCGCTGGTGAAATGGGTATCATTCCTGGCAGCATGGGCGCGCGCAGTTATATTGTCAGGGGCAAGGGTAATCCTGAATCTTTCTGTTCATGTTCACACGGGGCAGGGCGCAGGATGAGCCGTACTGAAGCCAAGCGCAAATTCAACCGCTTCGATCTGGCAGCACAAACTGCTGGTATAGAATGTCGCAAGGATGGTGGCGTGGTAGATGAAATTCCGGCAGCGTATAAAGATATCGACCAGGTGATGGCACATCAGCATGACCTGGTAGAAGTAGTGCATACGCTGCGTCAGGTTGTTTGTGTGAAAGGGTAGAAGATGAAAATCCGTATTAAATTACCCAAACCCAGGAACCCCCTGGCCGTATTGGCAAAGCAACGCCAGGCCGGTGCCCATGGCAGCTACCGTGTCGAACGTACCGAACGTCGAAAAGCAAAGCAGAGTCTGCACAAGGTATTGAGCGGACGCGCGAAAGATGGGGATGGCGACTGATTGGCTTGCCATGCACTGATTTTCGTAGTTGATTGAATCAGCCCTCTGTCTGGACAGGATAGAGGGCTTTTTCTTGTCGACAATTTTCTGGCATGGTCAGGATAGGCATAAAAAGAACAGTCTTACCTGATTTGGCATGACAGAATTGGAAATCCTTTGTGGTTTGCAAGCGGACATCGGTAAAATCTGTGCATCAAAAAGACATAACCATGCTTCCTTGAAAACGGGAAAATATCTCATGAACAAGCAATCGCGCCTGCAGGCTATCGATTTATTGCGCGGACTGGTGATTGTGCTGATGGCGCTGGACCATACCCGCGATTTTTTTACCCCCACGGCTTTCGATCCGCTGGATTTGCAACTCGGTTCTCCGGGCTTGTTCTGGACGCGCTGGATCACGCATTTGTGCGCGCCTATTTTTGTCATGCTGGCTGGTATGTCGGCATTTTTACGCAGCCAGCACAGAGACAAGAAAGACATGTCGCGCTATCTGTTTAGCCGTGGTGCCCTGCTGGTATTGCTGGAATGGACCTGGGTCAGCTTTAGCTGGCAATTCGGTTTCACGACTTTCATTTTGCAAGTGATATGGGCCATAGGTGTCGCCATGATGGTATTGGCTGGCCTGATCTGGCTGCCACGCTGGGCCTTGATCATCTGCGCTGCGGCACTGATCTTGCCGCACAATCTGCTGGATGCCTTGCATGGCAAGGATAGTGGCGTACTTTTCATGGCCTGGCATCAGGGCGGGTATTACCCGCTGTTGGGGGATATCGGTATTTATTTTGCCTACCCCCTCATGCCGTGGATAGGCTTGATGGCAGGCGGTTATGCGATTGGCCCCGTCATGCTGTGGGATGCAAGACGCAGACAGCATCTCTTGTTTGCAGCGGCAGCAGTCTTGTTGTTCAGTTTCATCATTTTACGTAGCGGTAATTTTTATGGCGACCCCGACCCATGGAGTGCGCAAGGGAAAAACTTCTTGTTTGACCTGATGTCCTTTGTGAAGGTGCATAAATATCCACCTTCATTGTTGTACCTATGCATTACCCTAAGTATAGGGCTGGCCGCACTGGGATTACTGGAGCGTTATGTACAACGCCCCTGGCCAACGCTGATGTTGTTTGGCAAATCACCCATGTTTTTCTACCTGGTACATATTGCCCTGATCCATGCGCTGGGCTGTCTATATATGCAGACGCGCTACAGACAGCAGATTGATTTCCGCAGCAAAGGTGTGGTTATTCCTGATTATGAACCGTCTTTGCTGATCTGTTATGTGGCCTGGATAGTGGTACTGGTGCTGATGTGGTGGCTGACCAGTTGGTGGAACAGGAATCGTCAGAAGACAGCCCCCGGCATGTAGGTCACATCGGCGCAGTGAGGCTAGTGGACTGTAACAGTTGATTGCATGTGGATTGTTGCATCAGGCAGTGGCGCAAATATCACATAGCATCGGTTTGGCAATACGCAAATAGTCATCTGTGTTCAGGATGATGAAGGTATCGAGTCGACCGGCATTGAAGGAAAGTTCTGTATAGCGTGCTAATAGCGACCGGTCCAATACCAGTTGTATATCATCAGAGAAGAAAAAGGGTGGTATTGCGTCTATCACACAACCGGTTTTCGCATCGTAACCTCCTGTGGTGCAAAGCCGGTTTTTTCACTTGCACGGCTGCGAAAAGAGCTGTTGAGCATTTTAGCTCGTGGCATCGCTTTGCCAAATCAATGTTGAATATGACAACCAAGTTTAGGTAAGATGTGCACTGCATCTCCCAACGTATTATGAAAATGCTCTTTTCAAGATGAAATGAGTTCTACGGATTGAGGTTAGACGGTAAAATGCATTTTTCTCGCAAAATGGACGTGATTTCGGCACCACTCCTATGCTTAAACAGATAAATCTCGATGACCGCCAGTATGTGAGATCATCTGAGTGCTTTTAAAAAGTAAATATGCTTTTTAACTCTTACGAATTCATTTTCGTTTATTTACCCTGTGTCTTGGGTGTATTTTTTCTTGTAGCTAAAAAATCCCATTCACTGGCGGTTTTCTGCCTTGCCATTGCATCCTTGGTGTTTTATGGCTGGGTGACGCCACAGTTGGTCTTGCTGTTGCTGACCTCTATCATCTTGAATTATGGATTTGCCCGTTCCCTGATGCACGCAAAAAATCAGTATACGGCCAAGTATCTGCTGATATTTGCTATCGCCCTCAACCTGGCGAACATCGGTGTTTTTAAATATGCAAATTTTTTTTTGCAGACAATTAATGTAGTGCCAGGGATACACCTGCCCGTACCCGATATTGTGCTCCCGCTGGGTATTTCATTCTTCACGTTTACCCAGATTGCTTTTTTGGTGGATGTCTACAGAGGCAAAGCACAAGAGGTTGATTTTATTCATTACCTGCTGTTTGTGACCTATTTCCCTCATCTCATTGCCGGCCCCATCATTCATCATGCACAGGTGATGCCACAGTTGTTGAATTCGGAGACGGGGTGCCTGAAGTGGAATAATGTGGCACTTGGACTCAGCATTTTTACTGTTGGCCTGGCCAAGAAAGTTTTACTGGCAGATAATTTTTCAGCTACTGCCGATGTAGTATTTCAAGCGGCAAAAAATGGGGATATGCTGGCATTGGAAAGCAGTTGGGTCGGTGTTTTGTCTTATACCTTGCAATTGTATTTTGATTTTTCTGGTTATTCAGATATGGCAGTCGGCTTGTCGCTACTATTTGGCGTGCGCCTGCCAGTGAATTTCGCTTCACCCTACAAGGCAGAAAGTATCATTGATTTCTGGCGGCGCTGGCATATGACCCTGTCGCAATTCTTACTGCAATACTTGTATATTCCTTTGGGCGGTAACCGCAAGGGATCAGGCCGTCGCTATCTTAATTTGGGTATCACCATGTTGCTGGGCGGATTATGGCATGGTGCAAACTGGACATTTCTGGTGTGGGGTGGGTTGCATGGCGTATTCTTGATCGTGAACCATCTTTGGCGTGAGGTGGTAGCGAGGCATGTGACATTGAAAATCTTTTCACCACTGACTTCGCGCGCATTGAGTTGCATGCTGACCTTTGTCTGTGTGATGTTTGCCTGGATATTCTTTCGGGCGGACAATGTATCCGCTGCGGCGGTCTTGCTAAAAGGCTGCATGGGAGAGGGTAATTCCTTCATTTTTACACCCATGATATCCATATTGTTTTGGGACGTACCATATTTTTCTTTTTTGGCATTGGGTTGTTTTTTGATCTGGTGCCTTCCCAACACACAAGAAATTTTTTCTTATTCCGATCAGGCTGAATTACCTTGTAAAACCCAAAATGAAAAGAGATGGCATATTCGATGGATTCCCCACCCTCTTGTCGGACTGTTTTTAGGATGTGTCTTTTGTCTGTCGTTAAGTCATTTTTATAAAGTTAGTACTTTCCTGTACTACCAATTCTGATGATATCTGACCTCAAAACCAGGCGATATTTACTGGCCTTTTTGGCACCAGTATTTTTATTTTCGTTTTTGCTTTTTTCTCTTTCCTTGTACTTTAAATTTCCTATTGATGATATGGTTAGGGCCGGCTTGTGGGTGCAAAGGGATTTTATTGAGCACTCAGCGCAGCCAGTGGTCTATCGTAGAGAAAGCGGTAAGGATTTGGCTGCCCCGGCGATTCTGGTATTGGGAGATTCTTTTTCTGATGAAAATAACTGGCAATCTTTTTTGCCGGCTGACAAGCAGTTTAAAGCATTGACTTTCCATTATAAAAATGTTGGTTGCGCCACGAATTGGATGCGCTGGAACTTGCAGCAAGAATCACCCTCAGTCCATACAGTTATCGTTCAGGTGATAGAGCGCGATTTCGTTTGGCGCTTCCGTCAGAGTGCGTGTCGTGACGATGTACCAATACCTGTAGAAATCTCTTCTGGCATTATCGTTCGCCGGCATCCAGTTTTCAAATTGATCAAAGATCCGGAATATTTGTTACGTTTAACAAAAAACTCCTGGAGCACTGAACAATTGCGTGATCGCATTGTTGTAGGTGACGCTGTTAATGTTTCAATGAGTACTGGAAAGTTATTTTCCAATAACAAATCAGATCGTCTATTGTATTTCCGCACTGACGAGCGAAAGAAAGAATGGGACAAAGCCATGATCACGCGTTGCATTGCCAACTTGAAAGCGCTACAGGAAATGGCTGCGCAGCGCGGATGGAAATTCTTGTTGATTATTGTTCCGGATAAATCAACGGTATATAAACAATTTGTTCGTAATGCGGAAGACAGGATTAACTATCCAGATGTATCTTCGGAAATTGATGCCGCAGGAATAAACCAAGTCAAACTTTTACCGTATTTTGAACAACAAGCGAGCCAGGTCGTTGATTTATATCGCCCAGGAGATACGCATCTTAGTTTCCGCGGTTACCAGCTTATGGCTAAAAAAATCCAAGAAAAGCTTTAGAGATTGTTGCGGAATTAACCTGGCGTTGTTGTGTCGCCGGAATGTAAAACCCGTACTAAAGTACTGTCTGTGGCGACAGCGCCTAGCCAGGGACGCCGAGTCATCTTAATTTCGCAACAGCGTCTTAGTCGTTATTTGGATAATGTCCAACTAATCTTGTGCATCAGTTATTACCCAAGAACTAAGCCAATGCCTCCAGAATAATCTCCCGCAATCTTTGGATAGCCATCTCCGGCTCTGCTTCCATGCGATGTAAGCTCAGGCCTAGCATTGGCAGTTCCGGGAGTGCCGGATTGTCGATGATGCGCAAGTTGGCTGGCAGGCCGATTTCTGTGCGTACGGTTATTCCCAAACCGGCGGCGACAGCGGCCCAGATGCCGCTGAGACTGGGGCTGGTGAAGGCCAGGCGCCAGGGGATGTGAGCACGATCCAGTGCAGCGGTAGCGCAACTGCGCATCAGGCAGGGCGCTTCAAAGGCAACCAGGGGCAAAGGATCTGTAGCCGTATTGATCGGTTGAAGATGGGGGTCTGCTGCGCCTATCCAGTGCATGGGATAGTTGCGCAAGTGCTCACTATGCGGGGTGGTGATGCCGCCATCCCAGGTCAGGGCCAGGTCCAGCTGGCCACTGATAATGAGGTCCAGCAACGTGGTATTGCGGGCAATTTTGGCCTCTATCCTGACTTTGGGATGGGCACGTGCAAAGCGGCCCAGCACCTCGGTAAGTATGCGCTCACCAAAGTCTTCGGGCATGCCCAGCCTGATCCAGCCTTCCAGCTCAACGCCACGCACGGCTGCTGCGGCTTCGTCATTCAGTTCCAGCAAACGGCGTCCATACGCCAGCAGGGTTTCGCCGGCCGCAGTGGGCAGCATGCCGCGCCCGGCTTTGCGCAAGATGGGGGTACCAACCTGCTCTTCCAGTTTCTTGAGCTGTGCGCTGACTGCAGAAGTCGATCGCCCCAGCCTGTCTGCGGCCTTGGCAAAACTGCCCAGCTCTATGCCTGTCACGAAAGTGCGCATGACATCCAGATCAAAGGTGATCTTGCTCATATGATAATCCTGTTTTTCTGAACTATTGGTTTGAAATTATCTGATTTTATGGATGAAGATAGTCCGGTATCGTGATGCTGTCAATCACTCTTCAGGAGCCACAGCATGCGAGCAGCAAGTACCATCGCCCGTGAATTAATGGGAGACATCGCCCCCAAACTGGCTGAACTGACTGACCAGGTCTTGTTTGACGATGTGTGGCAAAGACCGGGCTTGCCCAGCCGCGAACGTAGCCTGATCACTGTCGCCACATTGATCGCCCTGAACCGTAGTGAGCAATTACCCTTTCATCTGCGCCGCGCCATCGACAATGGCGTGACCCATGCAGAACTGGCGGAAGTAATCACTCACCTTGCATTTTATGCTGGCTGGCCATGCGCAGCGTCTGCCGTCACTGCATTGCGCCAGTTGTCACCCCTGCAATCCGCGCAACCTGCCTCATCTACCACTAAGGAATAAATCATGCCTATGAGCCGCCTGTCTTTGTTAAAGGGCAAATCGCCCGCTTATCTGCAAGCCCTGTCTGATGGCTTGCATCAAGCCCTGGTCGACGCTTTTGAAGTACCGCCTACGGACCGCTTCCAAATCATTCATCAGCATGATGCGAATGAATTGATCTTTGACCGTCATTACCTGGGTGGCCCCCGGTCGGCTGATTTTGTGCTGATCCAGATCAACGTCGCGCGCGTGCGCAGCATCGCTACCAGACAGGCGTTTTACCAGCGCCTGGTTAGCCTGCTGGCGCAGTCACCGGGCTTGCAGCCGCAAGATGTCATGGTCATCATCAGCACCAGTGCGGCAGAGGATTGGTCGTTTGGCGGAGGCCTGATGTATGACGGTGTGCCCGCATTCGCATCCAGGGCTTAAGGAGCTTTCATATGATTGCCATGCAATACAACTTTGTTTTGCCAACTGACTACAATATGGATATCGTGCGCCAGCGTATCGCCAGCAAGGGCCATATGCTGGACAACTTCCCTGGTCTGGTTTTTAAAGCTTACCTGCATGCCAGCAAACACGGCGTGAGCACGCCATCCATGCACAATGTATACGCCCCGTTTTATCTGTGGGATGGCAGTGAGGGCATGAACAATTTTCTCTGCGGTGACGGCTTTGCGGCGGTCTCGCAAGCCTTTGGCTGGCCTGCAGTCAAACACTGGGCTGTATGGCATAGCCATGTGGATGACAAGGTCCGCAGCGCCAGGTTTGCGACCCGCCAGGTCATTCCCGTTGCACCTTATAGTGCCCTGGGTACATTGCGGGAAGTTGAAATTGCCATTGTAAAAACCACTAGTCAGCAAGATGGCGCGTTGGCAGTGCTGGTGGCTTTTGATCCGAGTGAATGGACGCTGGTGCGCTTCACATTATGGTCAGATACTAGTGCTGCCCTGGCTGTGGGTTTGCCGGCAGACGTGCAGTGCTATGACGTGGGACATGTGTCAGCACCGGGGCGATAGGCAGGATTGGTGTGGATGTGGGGGGAGGGACATGTTTGATGGCCTGAAATCTCCCCCGCTGTGTAGGGCACTATGTTTGAAGCCGATTATTTCTTCGGCTCACTCTCCAGCACTGAAGTAGACCACATCAGGCGTACTTTCTTTCCTTCAGCATCCACGATGAACTGCGCCTTGTCTACCCCAAAAAAACCCTTGGCTGGCGTATATTGATAACTGCCGCTTGCAAGCTGCTCCAGCTTGCCGTGTTCAGGTTTTTTCTCCACCAGTTTTACCTGGCAATCGGGGGCTTTCTTTTTATAGGCGGGCTCGCGGAACCAGCCAGCAGAGCGCAATTCATCACAGGCTACTTTGGCAACATCCCAGGTAACAAATTTTTGCTTGGCGTCCACCGCAATAAATCCCCCTATGGTCAGGGTCTTGGCAACGTCTTTTTTTTCTGTGGCCTTGGCAATGATGGCAGGTGGCGATGCATGGGTGCCTGCATCTTGTGGCATGTCGTAAAAAATCATCAATCGTCTTTCTGGTAATGGCAATCCCCAAGGGGAATAGTGTCTATAAGTATCGCATATAAGTCTTGACGCGCATACTTTGCCAGAACGGCAGATTTGTCAAGGCAGCACCTGCTGCGGTAGATTCTTCTACCTGGTATAAGATAAGGGTTTTCTCCACAGTACATCTGTGCTGTTATGTTGTTATCTGGATACCCGTGGTAGCCTGGACAAAACCTCATGAAAGATTGTTGGTATGTGCATCAATTTCACCCCTTCCACCAAAACAGGGCTTGGTTACTTTGACGTGAGCAGTAATCCGCTTGCAGAATGGGAAGGGGAGACCTGGCAAGACTATGACGCACCTTTCATCTTGCACGATGCCAGAGGGCAGCGTCAGGCATTGCTGGGTCAGTACAGTATGATACCCAAGTCAAAGATAGCGCCTGGTGTAAAACGTTTTTCCACCATGAATGCGCGTGCAGAAACCCTGGGCGCATTACGCAGTTATGCACCCTCATGGCAAACCGGTAAATTATGCCTGGTCCCCATGCAGCACTTTTTTGAACCCAACTACGAAAATGGTGTGGCCGAACGTTGGCGTATAGGCTTGAAAGATACGACAGATTTTGCCGTGGCCGGCTTGTTCAAGGAATGGCCAGAGCCAGACGGCAGCGTCAGTTATTCGTTCACCCAGATCACCATTAATGCTGACGAACACCCCTTGATGAGCCGTTTCCATAAACCAGGGGAAGAAAAACGTTCGCTGGTCATCGTGCCACCGGAAGACTTTGACGAATGGCTATCTTGCCGCGACCCCGAATTCGCCCGCGCTTTTTTACGCCCCTATCCGGCAGAGTACATGGTCACCGAAGTAGCGCCGAAAGAAAAAGTGGTGAAAGCCGTCAAACCTAAAAAGATGACAAAGCCAACAATCATCGTGCCGACGACGATGGATTTATTTGATTGATAGCCCACATGAATATTTTAGACTTTTTACCGGAAGACTTAGAAATCTTCCCCAGAAAACCAGTTGAGATTCGCTATCAAGATGGTAGTTCGGTTCAAATTAATGATCTTATAAAATTACCAGATGAAAGGCATGTCAGTGTGGTTGATATGTTTGAATTAGGAGGAACGAAGGGAATCCTAATTCTATATGGTCATTTGGTAACCTGTTTCTCTTTTACAAGTCAAAATATTTCGGTTGTTAAGAGAGCTGAAACTTTCTCACATTATCCGGCTACCGCAGAAATCATTCGAAGTGCAGACGCAGGTGAAGTGAACGCAATGTTCCATCTGAGTCAGCTATTTCATTTCGGCAATGGCGTTTCACAAAATATTGAATTCAGAAATAAACTTTATTTTTTGGCGGCGGATTTAGGGCATGCCTCCGCAGCTTATCTCATCGGGAAAGAAAAGACGAGTGCAACAGAGTCGTATCCGTGGTATCTGCGTGCTGCAGAATTAGGACATGTGTCCGCAATGGACGAGGTGGCAAACCTCCTCATAAGCGGACTTGCAATAGAAAAGGACAAAATAACCGGATACTTTTGGCGCAGCCATACCAATGGCCTATATAAATTGGGTGTCTTGTGGGAGAAGAAACTCGACGAACGTATAGCAGAAATACGTAAATCGCCTGTCGATTGTGACAGGCAAGCTGTATTTGATCAGGCAATGTCAATTCTCAATACCAAAGCACAAAGGAAGGATATTTTGCTGGCTGTAGAACTGCTGGAAATATCCGCTAGTGCTGGACACGGCCCAGCGCAGATTGAGTTGGCTGAACAATATTCAAGAGGTCATTTGGTAAGAAAGAATATAGATGCGGTAAGGTACTTTTTGTTGCAAGTCGAAAAAAGTGATGATGGGGCTGCCCTTGGAAAGCTTGCGCAGAGGTACTTTGATGGACATGAAGTTGAGAAGAACATTTCGCGCGCATTTGAACTTTGGCAGCGATCGACTGAACTTGGCGATTGTGATGCGCAGTATGCCCTTGGACATCAGTATCAATCCGGTGAGCACATCGAGAAAAATCTGGAGTTGGCCTTTCAATTATTTGTGCAGGCAGCAAAGAAAAAGCATATACCAGCGTCTTATCGTATGGCACTTTGCATGGAAAACGGCCTTGGTGTTGAAACCGATGTTGAAAAAGCGATTTTTCATCTTCAACAAGGAATTGACCAGAACTATGGCCCCGCATTCGTTCGAATGGCTGAGTTATATGAGGTTGGAGAATATGTCGAGAAAAATTTAAAAAAAGCGTTCTCGCTATATAAGATAGCCGCTGATGTTCACGGTATAAGTCAGGCCTTTTTCAAAGTCGCCTATATGTACGAGCATGGCTTGGGAGTAGCTCAGCAATATAAAGAGGCACTCGAGTACTATGACTACGACACTTATCATCAAGGTTGTTCTGAATCCGCTTATCGTGGAGGCCTTATGCATAAAATGGGTCTGGGGACCATGGAGTCGTTGAGTTATGCCAGACTTTTTTTTGATGGAGCCGCAGCAGACGGACATACAGACGCCAAGCGAGAAATGGAATTGCTTGCTACCCCAGCGGCATATGAGATTGAATCAAAATATTCAGGGCATCTGAGGGATTTGTTTTTCGCTATTGAGAAATACGATGCTAAGGCGCTTTGGGAGGATGTCATACTCAAGCATTGGCCAAGATTGGGAGAGGCTAGGGAATATTATCTGGAGTTGAGAAACAGGAAATGCGCTTATAAGCCATGGCCCCCTGTATCAAGATACGATCTATGGACCCTTTTTTATACAATGCGCGCCAACGAGATTTTAATATACTCATTACATCCTTCCCGTTTTAGATACCGTAAGCACAATGTGAGTTTAGAAAGATACGTAGCATTATTTGAGCATATTGGTTTTGATATTCACTGGCCATTGGCGTTTCACACTTTTGACTGCGAAGTCGTCGAAATTGAGCAGACGGAAGACGAGACTATAGAAATTACCAAGATTTTTTGGCCCGCAATCATGCTCGGAAATATGATGTTTTCTCGCGCAGGAGTAAGCGTACGCGCACCAAAGCATTTGTTAACAAAAGGAATTGCTGAAAGCCATTGCCTGTATTGGACTTATGAAAGAGAGTCAAGATCGAAAAGTTTCCACGAAAATAGTAATGACTGGATTGCATTTCGCCGAGATTTTGATCTTGGTGATCGCTATGCGTATAACGTGGATGGCGGTGGTTCGATTGAAACCTTTGATCTGTGCAATCCATTTGACGGTGATTTTGTGGATTCAGATTTGACGGTCGAGCAACGTATAGATTTGTTGCGATATCGATGCATTGTTAATATGGAACGCAACCAATATCAGGATTTTTGGCCTTTTTACGATTATTACGAGGAACCCAAAAGCAGTTTGATTTAGAAGGTCGTCAATTCAAGATTTTATGAGTGATCTATTTAAGCCAACTCCGCCGCCAACCCGACAAACGCAGTCACCAGCGGCGACATCTCATTCTTGCGTTGCGCCAGCAGCAATGATGTAGTTGCACCGGCATCAGCGACGGGCCGGTAGCAGATGCCGTCGAAGTGGATAGTGTAAAACGAGCCGGGCAGTATGGATATGCCGCAACCAGCTGCTACCAGGCCGATGATGGTGGAAGCATCATTGGCTTCTTGTGTCACCCTGGGGGCAAAACCAGCCGCATGGCACAGGCGCAAAATGTGCGGATAAATGCCGGTGCCGGCGCTGGTTGGGTACATGATGAAGGGCAGTTGTGCCAGATCCTTCATGGGAACTTTTTTCTTTTTCGCCAGCGCGTGCGTTGTAGGTAGTACCACTACTAACGGATCTTCACGCAGAGCCTTGAAGCGCAGTGGTGAAGAAACGCCGCGCGCCAGTTCGCCGCCTTCGGGTGGACGGATGAAGCCGACATCCAGGCCATGTTGGCTAATCGCTTCCAGCTGTTTATTCGTTGCCATTTCACGCAGTGTCAGCGTTACGTCCGGATATTGCTGTCTGTAGCCATTGATGACGGCAGCAAACAAGGGTGTGAAAGGGGTGGAAAAGGTAAAGCCTATGCGCAGCTCGCCGGTTTCGCCGCGTTGCGCACGGCGTGCAGTTTTACTGGCCTGTTCGGACAAGGCCAGTATATGCCGTGCATCCTGTAAAAACAGCTTGCCGGCTTCTGTCAGGCGCACCCAGCGTTTGCTGCGTTCAAACAACTGCGCACCGACATCGGCTTCCAGCATCTGTATGGCATGGCTTAATGGTGGCTGGCCTATGTGCAGGCGTTCTGCTGCACGGGTGAAGTGCAACTCCTCCGCGACAGCGATGAAATACCTGAGATGGCGCAGTTCCATATTGTTATCTGAGTAGTTATCTAATTAGTTATCTAAAAAAAGTATTACTAAGTACTTTAATATATATTGGACGCTATAAAAGCGCAAATATAAGATAGTCGCTCTTTGATAGTCCAGGTGCAGCATCATGACGGTCGCAAGCAGCCATAATCCTCAGCAGATCAGCCAGATCAAGCAAGTAAGTCGTATCGCTGCAGGTACCCCTGCATTCAGGCCTATCAATCGTGCCATGGTGTTTGGCGGCTTTTCCACTTTTTCCTTGTTGTACAGCATGCAACCGCTGATGCCTTTGCTGGCTGTGCAATTCCACCTGACACCTGCCCAAAGCAGTTGGGCCTTGTCCATCTCCACATTGTCGCTGGCCCTGTCCTTGCTGATTAGCAGTGCCATCAGTGAACGCGTTGGCCGCAAGCCCATGATGGTGACCGCGCTGGCCCTCGCTGCAATCGCCACGCTCTTGTGCGCGTTGACGGAAGACTTTTCGCAATTGCTGGTCTTGCGCGGCTTGCTGGGCTTCGCCCTGGGTGGCATGCCTGCGGTAGCGGTGGCTTATCTGGGGGAAGAAATCGAAGCCACCTCCATGGGCCTGGCCGTTGGCCTGTACATTGCAGGCAGTGCCATGGGCGGCATGGTAGGGCGCCTGTTGACGGCGGTACTCAGCGATTATTTTTCATGGCGCACGGCCATGGCGGCAATGGGTGTGGCAGGCATCTACGCGGCCTGGGAATTCTGGCGCAGCCTGCCGCTTGCACGTAATTTCAAGCCTGCCGAAGATGTCTGGAGCACCATCAACAAGGGCTTGCGCATGCATCTGTCAGACAGTGGCTTGTGCATGTTGTTCTGTCTGGCCTTCATGCTGACTGGCTGTTTTGTCAGTATGTATAACTATATCGGCTATCGCCTGCAGGGTGCACCATTTGGCTTTAGCCAAAGTACAGCCGGTGCCATCGCCCTGATGTATGTGCTGGGCATGGGCAGTTTGGTCTGGGTGGGCCGCCTGGTTGACCGCATTGGTCGCCGTAGTGTGCTGTGGCTGGTCTTGCTGGTGATGATCAGTGGTTTGCTGCTGACTTTGTCCAATTCATTATTCATCATGGTTCCTGGCGTCGCCCTGTTTACTTTTGGTTTCTTTGCCTCGCATTCCGTCGCCAGTAGCTGGGTCGCCCGTCGCGCCCAGGCCCATAAGGCAGTCGCATCGGCCTTGTACCTGTGTTTTTATTACCTGGGTTCCAGCCTGATAGGTTCATACACAGGCGTCATTTGGGCATCACACGGCTGGCAAGGCGTAGTCATGTTATTGGGTGGCTTGCTCAGCGTCGGGCTGATGATTACTTTGCGCTTGCGCACGTTGTTGCCGGTGGTGGCGGCGTAATCAGGCTTGCGCGCCTATCTGCTGCATCAACCCCAGCCTGTCAATTTGCACCCAGGCATGACTGATCCTGCCGTTGCTGATTTGATAAATGACATTGCCATGTTGCGTCACGGCTTTGCCTGTCGCTGGTACACCGGCAAACGGGCCATGATGTATTGCTGTAAAACTCCATCTGACTGCGATCCTGTCGGCTTCGCCAAACAAGTCCTCTATCACAAAGTGCACATTAGGAAAGGCTTTGCGCAAGCCACTGATGTTGGCAGCAAATTCGGCCTGACCGCGTTCACCGCGGTTGCTGGAAAAATCAGCTGATACCAGCTCGTTGGCCAGATCCAGATTGCCGGTATTAAAGCAATCTTCATACAAGCGACGTATGAGTTGTTTGTTTTGTTCAAGCAGACTTGCGCTGTTCATGGTTATTTCTCCGGAAAAGAACTTGGGGGTATTCAGGGATGAGTGTAAAACTTCAAGTTAACTTGAGGTCAAGAATAAATCGCAACAAAGTTCAAATAGTCACTGACCCGAAGATAGCTTGCACTTCAGGCACTCTCTGCTACACTACTTTTTTCTTTGTGGAGCTGCCCCTATGTTTACACGACGTCGTTTGCTGGCTACCGCAGTTGCGGTAAGTTGCGTTACCCTTATTCCTTTGCTCGCTTCGGCAGCTGATTTCAGCTCGGATCGCATCAGCGTCAAAACAGAAGGTGAGGGCAGGGACGTTATTCTGGTACCCGGCCTGAGTTCTTCACCGCGTGTCTGGGCTGAGCTGGTCAAGGCGGTGCCTGGTTATCGCTATCACCTGGTACAGGTATCCGGTTTTGCCGGTCAGGCAAAAGGAGGCAATACCGAAGGTGCCGTGGCGGCGCCAGTGGCGGAAGAAATCGCCCGGTATATCCAGCAGCAGGGTTTGCAAAAGCCTGTTCTTATCGGGCATTCCATGGGAGGCTCGATAGGCATGATGGTGGCTGCAAGGCATCCTCAGGCGATCAGCAAGTTGATGGTGGTGGATATGTTTCCTTTCCTGGGGATTATGTTTGGGCCACCAGGAACAACGTCGCAAAGTATCAAGCCCATGGCAGATGACATGTTGGCTAAAATGCGCGCAGCCGAACCAGCAGCACGTGCAAAAAGAACAGAAGCCACCATCAACAGCATGATCAACACGCTCGCCATGCGCCCGGGTGCACTTGACGATGGGCAAAAGAGTGATCCTGACGTATCTGCCCGCTCGTATCACGAACTGATCATCACGGACCTGACACCGGAACTGAAAAATATCCTGGTACCCACCACAGTCCTGTATGTGCTGCCTAACGGGGTGCCGCTTACTGAAGCGCAGATGGACATGTTTTACAAGGGAGCTTATGCAAGTGTGAAAGAGGTCACGCTCAAGCGCATTCCATCCAGTGCCCACTTCATCATGTGGGATCAACCTGAACAATTCCAGGCTGAAGTAAAAGGCTTTCTCAATTAAACCTGAGGCAGGGCTTCGGGGAGGGGGCGCATGTGTCCATGCGGCAGTGCAGCTTGTGTATGCAAGTATTACTGCCTACACTGGGTGTTCCACCTTCCCGGAGACATTCATGAAACAGTATGTAAAGTTTGTTCTGGCATTACTGACCAGCCTGTTTGTTTCTGGCGCAATGGCGGCAGACAGTCCGTCTGATGCGATAGATATGGTTGAAAAAGGCCTGGCCTATATCAAGAAAAACAGTGTTGAAGCTCTGGTCAAGGAAATTAATAATAAAAATCCTGAATTTATCAAAGGCGATGTGTATCTCTATGTGCGGGCATTGGATGGAACCACGCTGGCTCACCCTGTCAATCCCAAGCTGGTGGGCAAGAACATGCTGGTTTTGCCAGATGCTGACGGAAAAATGTTTCGCAAGGAAATCGTTGAAGGTGCAAAAACCAAAGGCAAAGGCTGGGTCGATTACCGCTACAACAATCCGGTCACCAAAGAGCTGGAAAACAAGTCAACCTATTATGTGCGCAACGGTGATGTAATATTGGAAGCGGGCATCTATAAAGGCAAATAAAGCCATAGCAAATAAAACTGACTGGCTATGCGGCATGCGTAGCCATTTCAAACCGGAAATGCATTTGTTGACAGTGTTTATTCCAAATCCAGAAAACCGGCGCGCTGGGCGGCAACATACCAGGGAATCGCTTCCTTGATTCCATCCGCAATTTTATACAGCGCCCGGTAGCCTAACAAAGTCCTGGCCTTGTCCACATTGGCCTGGCTATGCCTGACATCCCCAGCACGAAAATCGCGGTAATGCGCTGCCTGCTCATAAGTGATGCCATTCTTATTCAGGGTTTGTTTGATGGCGTCAAACAACTGGTTCAGCGTGGTCCGGTCACCCAGGGCAACATTGTAGACTTCGCCTCGAGCTTCATCATTTGCCAGTGCAGCCAGCAAGTTGGCTTCGATGGCATTGCGTATGTAGCAAAAATCACGGCTGGTTTCACCATCGCCGTTAATGAAAATAGCTTCCCCATTCATCATGGCGGCAACCCATTTGGGTATGACGGCGGCATAGGCCCCGTTCGGGTTTTGCCGCTTGCCAAACACATTGAAATAACGCAGACCCGTGGCCTTGAACTGATAGGTCTTGTAAAACACATCCGCATACAACTCATTCACCAGTTTGGTGACGGCATAGGGTGACAACGGGTTACCGATTTTATGTTCGAGCTTGGGCAGGTCAGGGTGGTCACCATAGGTGGAGCTGCTGGCCGCATAGGTAAAGCTGGCTACCTGTGCATCCCTGGCCGCTACCAGCATATTGAGAAAACCATCAATATTGGTAGCGTTAGTGGTGATGGGATCATTGATACTGCGCGGGACAGAACCCAGCGCAGCCTGATGCAATACATAATCGACGCCGGCACAGGCTTGCTGGCAGTCTGGTAGTTGACGTATATCCCCCTGGATGAAGTGGAAATTATTCCATTGTTCTGTGCTGACCAGGCTGCGTACTTCATCCAGGTTTCTCTGGAAGCCGGTGGCAAAATTATCCAGCCCCGTCACCTGTTGATTCAGCTTCAGCAAATGCTCCAGCAAATTGCTGCCGATGAAGCCGGCAACGCCGGTAATCAGCCAGTGTTTGGGTTGCTTCAGGAGTTGTGCTTCCAGTGTCTGCAGTGTCTGTATAGTGCTCATAGTACTTATTATGCTGGCTTAAAGACGTAAATCTGTTGCGTCAACCGGGAACAGATATTTCAGGTCATACAGCACATGTCCGGGTTTGCCAAACTGGCGTATTGCTTCCACGCCCAGTTCACGGAATTGCTGATGTGCCACCGCGACGATGATACCGTCATAGGCATGTGCCTTGGGCTGCGTTACCGGCGTCAGTTGATATTCTCTTTGTGCATCTTCAGCACTGATCCAGGGGTCATACACATCTACTTCGCAATGGTAATCCCTTAATTCGGTAACGATATCAATCACGCGGGTATTGCGCAGGTCAGGGCAGTTTTCTTTGAATGCCAGGCCCATCACCAGAATATTGGCACCATCCACCTGTATCCTGCGCTTGGTCATGCCCTTCACAAATTGCGAAGCCACATAAGCCCCCATGCCATCATTCAAACGTCGCCCGGCGAGGATGATTTCAGGGTGATAGCCTATGCTTTCAGCCTTATGGGTCAGGTAATACGGATCAACGCCTATGCAGTGGCCACCGACCAGGCCGGGGCGAAACGGCAAGAAATTCCATTTGCTGCCAGCAGCCTGCAACACCGCTTCGGTATCGATACCCATCTTGTTGAAGATCAGCGCCAGTTCATTGATCAGCGCAATATTCAAGTCGCGCTGGGTGTTTTCTATGACTTTTGCCGCTTCCGCCACCTTGATTGATGGTGCCCTGTGGGTACCGGCGATGATGATTTCAGAATACAGGGCATCCACCAGATCCGCGATTTCTGGTGTAGAACCAGAAACCACTTTCCTGATCGTTGTGACCCGATGTTCCTTGTCGCCTGGGTTGATGCGTTCCGGGCTGTAGCCACAGTAAAATTCCTGGTTGAATGTCATGCCAGAAAAACGCTCCAGCACAGGCACACAATCTTCTTCGGTACAGCCGGGGTAAACCGTCGATTCAAATATCACCAGGGCACCGGCAGTCAATGCCTTACCCACCAACTCACTTGCCATCAACAGCGGAGACAGATCTGGCTGTTTGTGGATATTGATTGGTGTCGGCACGGTAATAATGAAGCAATTGCATTCTGCCAGCAGCGCAGCATCGGTCGTGAAACTTAAATGGCTGGCGGCTTTTAGCTCGGCTTCTTCCGTTTCCAGTGTATGGTCATAACCTGCCTGCAATTGCTGCACGCGTTTGGTATTGATATCAAAGCCCAGTACCGGGCGTTTTTTACCAAATTCGACCGCAAGCGGCAGGCCCACATAGCCCAATCCGACGACGGCAAGTTTTATATCAGTTAATTTCATGACGGACATTTGGTTCTTGGCACTATGCATGTTGTTTATTGCATTATGCGTGAAAGCAGGCTTTTTGTGCGGGTTCATGTGCAAGTTAGCGTTTTTGCCACCGGACGTATCGCGCAAGGGTAGGAAAAAGTGATCGCTTTACGCCGATTTTCAGGCTTGCGCCTTACAATGGCAGCCTATTGCAAACAGGTCGCCTTCTTTTGTTGCCTTCTTGATACCGTATGAAGAAAATTTTCCCGCTCAAGCGACTATCCATCAAGTTAGCCATGTCTCTGTTTGTCGTGCTGGTTTGTGGAGTACTTATCGGTAACAATGTCTGGCAAATGTGGAAGACGCACGACATGGCTCTGCGTGCGGGTGAAGTGGCAGCAGGCAATCTGGCACATGCCATGTCTCAGCATTCTGGCGACACCTTAAAGGCCGTGAATGCCACAATCATTTCTTTGGTGGACCGGCTGGAGCAGGATGAAGTGCTGGCTGGCCATGCCGAGAAACTGGCTTTGTCCTTGAGCCGCCAGCGCGAAAGCCTGCCCCAGTTAAAACAACTGTCCGTCACCGATGCAAAAGGCAGGGTACTGGTATCCACCGCAGCAGAATTTACCCAGATCAGCGAACTGGAAAACGCCAATTTTATCTATCACCGTGACCATGCCAATATCGTATGGTACATCGGTAAATCAGCACAGGTGCTGAATGACGGTAGTTGGGTATTCATGATGTCGCGCCGTTTCAATCATGCCAACGGTGATTTTGCCGGCATCGTACTTGCCCATATCAACGTAGAGTTCTTCCTGAAATACTTCAATAGCATCAACCTGGGTAAAAAGGGTTCCATCGCCATGCTGACTGAAGATGGCACCCTGGTCTTGCGCCGTCCCATGATGCTGACGGCCATAGGTAAAAATTACAGCAGCAATCCCATTTTCCGCCAGCAAATCTCGGTCGCAAAATCCGGTACCTTTGCCGTTACTTCCCGCCTCGACAAGGTTGAACGCGTGGTTGGTTACAGCCATCTTGACCAGTTTCCCCTGATTGCTGTCGCCGCCTTATCCAAGGACGAGATACTGGAAGGCTGGCGTTCCAGTGCCATCGTGCTAGTCATTGGTAATGGTGTGCTGGTGATTATGATGATGATTTTTGGCAGCGTGATTGTCCGCCAGTTCAGCCGGAAAATGGAGGCCGCCGCAAGCCTGTCGCAATTATCAGCCATCATCGACAGTTCGGAAGATGCCATCGTCGGTGCAACCCTGGCCGGTGTGATTACCAGTTGGAATGCCGGTGCCGAAAAACTGTTTGGCTATACCGCCAGTGAAGCCATAGGCTTGCCAACCACTACGCTATACGCAGATGAGCAGGCTGAGCTTGCCGAGAACCGCATCGGCAGCATAGTCAGGGGTGAACCAGTCAGCCACTTTGAATCCACCGGGCGTCGCAAGGACGGTAGCCAGGTCCAGCTATCGGTAGTGATGTCGCCCGTGCGCGATGGTGAGCAACAGATAGTCGGTGCATCCACCATCGCCCGTGATATCTCTGAGCGCAAACAGGTTGACACGATCAAAGCTGCCTTTGTCTCTACTGTCAGCCATGAACTGCGGACCCCGATTACGTCGATTCGCGGTGCCTTGGGCTTGCTGGAATCCGGCACCATCACGGAACTGTCACCCAAGGCCCTGCAACTGGTGCGCATCGCCCACAACAATAGCAAACGCCTGGTGAGCCTGGTCAACGATATTCTGGATATCGAAAAAATGGCCTCTGGTTACATGAAGTTTGAAATTCAGCGCGTAGACCTGGCTGCCCTGGCCATGCAGGCCATCGAGGCAAATGCCAGCTATGCCCAATCGCACCAAAGTTATCTGGTGCTGGAGCAGCATCCCAAATTCGCCTGGGCCATGGGCGACCCCGACCGCATCATGCAGATATTTGCCAACCTCTTGTCGAATGCTGCCAAATATTCGCCAGTGAATGAAAAAATCAGCATCCGGATTACAAGAGTAGAAGAACATTACCGAGTAGAAGTCGAAGACCACGGTGCCGGCATTCCCGAAATGTTTCGTTCACGTATTTTTGGAAAATTTGCACAGGCTGAAGAGCATGGCGAAAAAAACCTGGGTGGTGCCGGCCTGGGCTTGAACATCACCAAAAACCTGATAGAAAAAATGGGTGGCGAAATCGGTTTCGAATCCGAACCCGGTATCCGCACCGTTTTCTGGGTCACCTTGCCAGCCAGTGAACGGCGGCGGGATGATCAAGTGTAATTGATCAGCCAACCACAGAATTTGACAATAATTGGTGGCGATTCTTCCGCCACCATTGCGAGCTTATAAGAAAAAAGCAAGAAAAAAAAACAAGAAGAAAAATGATTTACTGCGGCGCCAACCTGGTCCCCGCAGCCTCCAGCCTCAGGTAATCGTATTGCGTGATGCCGGTGTTTCCTCTTCCTGTTTTTTGCGTTATCACAATCGAATTTGCACCTGGCTTTAGCAGGTCAGGGGGAATCGCCATACGGGTTTCTGCGAATGCACCGTGGCTGCCCAGGCGGACTGCAGGGTGGCTAGGCACGGGGGCCTGGTAGCTGCCTATCTGTGTTCCATTGACCCTGACCACCAGCGTGGTTTCTGAAGATGCCAGTCCTATATACAGCGACGCTGGTGCATCCTTGCCGGGGGCTTCGGTCAATGTGAAATTGATGGTCCATGGGGCATTGCCAAACTGCGCGTAATTCCAGTCCTTGTGCCAGTCGCTTTTGCCGACGGTATAGGTCAGTCCGGTGAAGAAGTCGGGTTTGATATACGTCGCCCATAGGGAATAATTGAAGGCACCGTTGCGGAATTCCTGTGAGTCGCGGTCTGGCACGCCTATTTCCCACACCGTAGGGGCAACCCGCGACGGTTTCCACACTACCGTGCCCAGGTCTTGTGTGCTGCCAGCGCGCACTTCGACATTGGCTTTCTTGTAGGTGCTGATATTGCCAGCACCAAATGCCCATAAATGATAGGTACCAGGCACAACATGCGGAATGCTGAATTGGCCGTTGGCATCGGCCTTGACCCAGAACTGATAGGTTCGGCCCTGTAGCTGGAAGTCAGTACCCTGGTCGTCTGGTGCCAGGCCTATCCACGCTCCTGCAGAGGATGCAGCCGGGTTGCCACTATCACTTACTTGTAAGATGCCTTTGACGGTGCCGCGTTCAGATTCCTGTGCATAGTCGGGATTTTTGAACCAGCTATATGGCCAGGCGGACTGTTCAGCCGCTGCCTGTGCTTTTGCGTCTTGCCACAGGGCGTCGACAACTTTTGGCAGCGGATCAGCAGGGTTGCCCTGGTAACTGTTGGCGTAGATAAAATAGGGGCCGTAGGTCTTTTTGAAGGTGCTACCAGCAGCCATGGTCAACTGGTTGCCCATGCCGTAGTGCGTGCCATTGAGCATGTTCAGCAGGGTGTGGTTCATATGCACAGTCAGTTCCCGCTTCATGGGGCCACCGTTGTAATACTCGTGGCTGGGCACAGTCATCCAGATGCCGATGCGTTTGCTGGTACTGCTCCAGCCCCAGACATCGAGGTTACCCAGGTCTGCGCTATAAGAATATTTGCATTCAAACTCCCCGGCGTAGATGCCGGTCGTCAGCCTTGTCACTTCTTTGGGGGCACCTGGCACGCGTTCGGCGGCAGCCATGTCAGCCATGGTTGGCATCTTCTTCTGGCGCAAATGATCCACACTCAGCCAGTCAAACACCGGGCTGACATACGCATTCGAACGCCATTCGCCAACATCAGTGCCGGGGTAGGATGCCGGGTGATCCAGCATGGCGGTCACGTAATAGCCTTGCGCACCGCGTTTCAGGCTGTAATACACATCAACATCCATCGCTGCATTGGACGATTTCCCCGACCAGGGGCTATGTATCTTCACTTCTGCATAGTCGCCATTGTTGGAACGTGGGTCCACCATCAGGGTGGCCGTACCATGTGGCCCTTCATAGGCTGGTGCGTTCCAGCTCCAGTAAAACTTGCCACCCTTGTCACCGCCACCAAACAGATTCATGCCCTGATAGGTAAAGCTGTTGATGGTGGCATCAGTCTTGTTGATATTGATTGCGACGATGCCGTTGTCAAGAATAAAGCTGTCACCATTGTCCTTCAGTGACACATCAGGGCCACTGCCGTTACCACCGCCGGGTACATTGGCGTAACACAAACTGGTGGTAAGAACATATGCGGTGACAATAGCAAGGCGAAGATTTTTCATGGAGATAGCTTCAGTTAAATGGTTTTTTTTGCACAGATTATTACCGTAGTGCAGGCATATGGCAGCCTCAGCTTAACCACAGTTTAACCAGGATCTGCCACATCGCCAGTAGCCGGTGGGCTGATCATCATCGGCGGCGCGACATAGCGAAGTGGCATCCAGGCTTCCATTTCGGCCATGCCGATCTGCACGGCAGGCTGGAAAGCTGCCGATCCCATATGGTCGAGTAAAGATTTACGCAAGGATGCTGCACCTGATTGTCGTGCCAGGCCTTTTTCTGACAGGTCGAAAGACGTGATCATCAATTTACCCTTGCCCACCGCGCATTCAAACAGCATGGCCAGGCGCAAATTGCGGTTCCAGTCATCAATAGGAAGTACGACGGGTGACAAGGCCTGCGGCAGCTTGTCGATATTCATCGCAGTGGTGTGGGTCAGCAATTCTACCCACTGCCAATCGCAGTGTGCTTCCGTCGGGTATTGTTTCAATGCCGCATGATGGGCATCGCACCACAGCCCCAGCATCCAGGTGCGTTTGGGGTTCATCAGCCGGTTCCAGAAAATCGGTGTACGGCTCAGTGCCAGCTCGGGCGAGGCCGGTTCTGGGCTGCCGGATAGAAACAGCACCTTGCCGCCAGCAGACAAGGCAGCCTTGGCTTTGTCCCATGAAGTGGTCACCAGCACGCCATTGGCCTCGGCAGGAACCGCAGCGGGATCAGTGGGATTAGTGGGATACAGCCAGAACGACCATTGATTGCGAAATGATGTCCCCGAAAGTTCCACTTCCAGCCGGTATGACGCAGGTGCCGGTAACGCTGCCAGTTCGGCATTGATGATACCAAGCGCAATATTTTTGCCGCGTGGGACATCGCGCACTGGCAGTGCGCCAGACAGTACCGCTTTGCCGGTACTATCAATGATGCGCCACACCGGTTTGACGCCAGATAGTGCCTGTGGACCAAAGTGCACCAGTTCGGCAGTCGTGTTCAATGTATTGTCTGTCGTGAACAGGCGTTTCTTCAGCCTGACCAGGGGCACCGTGGCACCACTGTATTGACGGAATTCTGCCGCAGTCACATAGCCTTTCTGTTCCCAGAAGGCATCCAGCAAGCCGATCAGTGCGCCACCTTGTCCAAGATAATCGTGCAGATCCAGCAGTTGATAGCCGGAATACGATGGCGTGCGCAAGTTGGCCTCGATCTCTTCCTTATAACAGGCGACCTGGAAGCGGCCAGAAGCGTGGGCGAATTCCTTGTTTCTCGCCAGCAGTCCATGCGCTTCGGCAGAGTCACGCATGATGATGTAGTTGCCGGGGTGCATATACGCCTGGCTACCCTTGTTCACGCCTTTGGGGAAAGCCGCATAACTGGCCTGCTTGCCAGAGAATTTGGCGATCACACTAAAGTCCGGGTAAGCGCAAAACTGGCCGGTTTCGTGTGCTATGCAAGGCACCTTCACACCCAGCCTTAACTTGTTGAGTGCTTCTTCGTAGTCGCTACCAAACCAGCCCATAGGCCCGCGGGCACCGCCACCAGGGGTTAAAAAATCGGCAGCGAAAGCTGTGCCCGGCCCGGCTGGTGGTGCTGACCAGCGGCCAGTGCCATCGCAATACAGCCGTCGCGGGTCGGCTTCCCGCCATTTTTTATCCCAGACGGGCAGTTCAATATGATAGGCCCCGGCTGGTTCATTGCTTGCACCCAGCATCAGCAGGGAAGGGTGATTGCCATAGGCTTTTAGCAAGCGTGCCGTTTCATCGTTGAGCAGATCAAGCATCTGGTGTCCGGCATCGAAGGCATTCCACATGCCGCATTCCGCCTGAAAATAAAACCCCAGTTCATCCGCCGCAACGAAGGCAGCCTCGGGCGGGCACCAGGAATGAAAGCGCATGCCGTTCAGCCCCCATTCCTTGCAGATGCCAATGATATTCTTCCAGGTCTCCACATCCATGGCGGGATAACCAGTCAGCGGGAAACCGCCGCCATCATGCGTAGCACGCAGATGAAACTGTTCGCCATTCAGCAGAATCTGGTTGCCGTCAGTCCTGATCTCGCGCATACCGAAAGTCAGTTCACGGCTATCATCGGCATCCTGCCCCGTGAGCGTCAGGCGCAGGCGTTGCAGTACCGGTGTGAATTCTGACCAGGGTGTGGAATTGGGCAGCACCACCTCGAACGATGCTTTGCCGCCATTGGCTGCCCAGCGTATCGGTGTCGTTATGCCACCAGCCGACAGCATGCCGCTGCCATCCTTACCTGTCAGATTACCCACCTCGACACGAATTTGCGCCGACTTGCCAGCAACATTGGGGAACACCTGGGCATCCTCTATCCATACCGGCGAGGTGGCGGACAATTCGATGCGACCGACCATGCCGTTCCAGGTCGATCCCTCTGCATCCGATACCGCATGTCCATCTGCGCGATAGGCCGGTTGCAGCATACGGTTATCGATACGTATCGACAGGCGATGCGTGCCGGTACTCAACACACCAAGGTCAAACTCGTGCGGCACCACCAGCGAGCGATTACTACCCATCAGCTTGTCGTCTACATAGACATCCGTCTGCCAGCGTGCTCTTTCCAGTGTCAGCGTGATACGTTTGTCTTGCCATTCTGGCGGAATATCAATGCTGCGCTGATACCAGGCGACACCCAGAAAATGGCGCACCGGTTGTGAAAGATAAGGTACTTGTACATTGCCAGGTTTGGTGTAAGCCTTGTACTGTGGCAGCAAGTACCAGCGCATATCACGAGGCAGCGCAGCGACGAAGGCTGTCTTTGCCGTGATCTCATCACCATACCCCTGGGTTTGCAGTATGCCCGGCAATTGTATGGGGGAACCGGACGCCAGATTTTTGGCAAACCACCTGGCAGTTGTTCCGGCATCATCCCTATCCAGCGCGATGCGCCATTGCCCCGCGATGGACATTGCCCCTACACGTGCAGGGCTGGCCGGAAGCGCCTTCGCATATAAGCGTGTTGTGCCGATGGTGGCGATGGCCAAAGCAATGAAGGAACGGCGGCTGATGGTGCTTGAAGAACTCATGGACATCCTTATGCGTGTCGTTGTGCATGTTACGCCCATGAAGGAAGCTGTTGTTCTATATCCGTGCAGCGACAATCCAGGGTCTCCCATGCAAGGAGCGCACAAAGCCCTACCCCGCATAGGCATGGCCGCATCTTATCCGCAAATACTTCGGTGAACCAATCACATTTCGCCATTCTGCTATATCAGTTTGTATATAGCAGAATTTGTTATTGGATGGTGTGTGAACGGCTTTTTTGTATAGGTGAATCAGGATGGACGGCAGATCAGCTTTTCGATAGCGCTGGCCTGATCTTGAACCAGATTGAATACATCGCCGGCAAGAACACCAGTGTCAGTATCGTTCCTGCAAATGTGCCACCGATCAGCGTGTAAGCCAGGGTGCCCCAGAATACAGAATGGGTCAGTGGGATGAAGGCCAGTATCGCCGCTAATGCGGTCAATACCACCGGTCGGGCACGCTGCACGGTTGCCTCGACAACTGCATGGAATGGGTCCAACCCAGCCTGTTCGTTATGGTGTATCTGCCCGATCAGGATCAGGGTATTGCGCATCAGGATGCCCGACAGCGCAATCAGGCCGACCAGCGCATTGATGCCGAACGGCTGCTGGAACAAAATCAGGGTTGGTACCACACCGATCAGCCCAAGCGGACTGGTCAGGAAGACCATGACCATTGCGGAGATCGAGCGCACCTGGAAGATGATCATGAGCAGGGTTATCGCCAGCATGATCGGGAACAGGGGCAACATGGCTGTCGTCGCTTTGCCTGATTCTTCAATGGAGCCAGCCTGTTCGATATGGTAGCCGTCTGGCAGCTTGTCCATGATAGCCTGGAGCTGCTGGGTAATGGCGTTGGACACATCTGGTGGCTGCAAGCCGTCGGCGATATCGCCCCGTACGGTGATTGTCGGCACACGGTCACGTCGGCGTATGATCGGTTCCTCGGTGCGCACGTCCACCCTGCCCACTTGCGACAGCGGTATGCGTTGTCCGCTGGTGCCGCTCAGCGTGAAGTCTGCGATCCTGGCAGGATCAAGCCGGATGTCACCCGCTGACCGCGCCATGACTTGCACTGTGCGAATATCTTCCCGCACCGTGGTGAGAGGCACACCGCTCAACAAAAACTGCAGCTGTTGCGCCACGGCGCTGGAGCTCAGGCCCACGGCTTGCAATAGATCCTGCTGCAAGGTGAAGTGCAGCGTGGGTGTACGCGTACCCCAGTCGCTGTTAACCGTACGCATCATCGGACTGGCATGCATGACCTGTTGCACATCAGCCGCTATTTTGCGTAACTTATCCGGGTCTGGTCCAGTGACCCGGTAGGCGACCGGGAACGGCGAGTAAGGCCCAAACACGAGCTGGGTTACCCGTACCCTCGCTTCAGAGGCGAGGCCATCGGCGATCGCCTTGCGCAACCGCATTTTCAAGGCGTCGCGCTCGTCCTGGTTGTCTGTGCGGACCACGATCTTCGCGAATGATGGGTCAGGCAGTTCTGGCCCCATTGCCAGGTAAAAGCGCGGTGCGCCCTGGCCGACATAGGTCGTGACGATCTTCGCCTCCTTCTGTTTGGCCAGCCATGCTTCCACTTTCACTGCGGCAGCGCTGGTTTGTACTATCGACGTGCCATACGGCATCTGCACCTCAACCAGTACTTCCGGGCGGTCAGAGATAGGGAAGAATTGTTTCTTGACCACCGCCATGCCTAGCACAGCCAGGATGAAAAGACTTACTACCATGCCGGCGACCAGCCACTTGCGTGTGATAACGCGGGTCAGCACCTGGCGGAAGCGGTTATAGCGCGGTGTATTGTAAAGGGCCTCGTGGCCGCCTTCGACCTGTTTAAGATCGGGCAGCAGCTTGACACCAAGGTAAGGCGTAAAAACCACGGCGACAACCCAGGACGCGATCAGTGCGATGCCGACAATCCAAAACATATTGCTGGTGTATTCACCCGCCGTGGAACGGGCGAAACCATTGGGCATGAAGCCGACGGCTGTGACCAGCGTGCCTGACAGCATGGGTGCCGCAGTATGGCTCCAGGCATAGGCAGAGGCGGCAATGCGGCTGTAACCCTCTTCCATCTTCACCACCATCATTTCGATGGCGATGATGGCGTCGTCCACCAGCAAGCCCAGCCCCAGGATCAGGGAACCCAGAGTGATGCGGTCGAAGTTCTTGCCGGTGGCGGCCATGACCACGAAGACGGTCGCCAGTGTCAGTGGCACAGCCGCGGCAACGACGACGCCCACACGCCAGCCCATGCTCACGAAACATACCAGCATGACCACCAGCAGCGCCGCGAAAAATTTGACCATGAACTCGTCGACCGCCGAACTGATATTGACAGCCTGATCCGTCACCTTGGTCAGACCCATGCCTTGCGGCATATCGGCGTTGATTGCACCGACCTCTTTATCCAGCGCCTTACCCAGGTCCAGTCCGTTCCAACCGTCGCGCATGACGATGCCGAGCAGCAGAGCGGGTTCACCGCCGTTGCGTATCATGAAGCTTGACGGGTCTTCATAACCACGCTTGATCGTGGCGATGTCTGACAATTTCAGTGTGTGACCTTGCGCCACGACCGGTGTATCGCGGATCTTTTGCAATTCATCGGCAGCACCATCCAGGCGAATGAATACCTGTGGTCCCTTGGTTTCTACAGAGCCAGCCGGCGTCAGGACGCTCTGACTATTCAGCGCGGCGAACACTTCCTGTGGACTGACACCCAAGGTTGCCAGGCGGTCATGCGAGAACTCGACATAAATGCGTTCGGACTGCTCGCCAACGATATTGACTTTCTTCACACCAGGCACGTGCAGCAAGCGCTGGCGCAGTGACTCTGCGTCGCGTACCAGCAGACGCTGGGGTTCGCCCTTGGCCTTGAGTGCAAACAGGGCGAAAGTCACGTCCGCGTATTCGTCATTGACCATCGGCCCGATCACGCCAGGCGGAAGATTATTTACTT
Source organism: Undibacterium sp. Di26W (assembly GCF_049340265.1). Lineage (NCBI taxonomy): Bacteria > Pseudomonadati > Pseudomonadota > Betaproteobacteria > Burkholderiales > Oxalobacteraceae > Undibacterium > Undibacterium sp. Di26W. The sequence continues at coordinate 160,370 of NZ_JBMPOR010000010.1, read as the reverse complement.
CATCACTGACTTTCTTTCTGGCCTGGTAAAACTCCGCCTGTACCTCCGAAGGTGGTGTGCTATCGAGCAAGGTCAGGGTGGTGAAGGCCAGGCCCGGCCGGGTGTAGGTCTCGGTCCGGTCATACCAGCGCAACTCCTGCATGCGCTTTTCGATTTTTTCGGCGACCTGATCCTGCATTTCTTGTGCAGAGGCACCTGGCCAGGCAGTAATGATGGTCATCACTTTAACCGTGAACGCAGGGTCTTCAGCACGTCCAAGTTTAAAAAATGAGATGAGCCCGGCCAATGAAATCAGACAGATCAGAAACAAGGTGACGGAGCGCTCACGCACGGCCAGCGCCGACAGGTTGAAACGAGCTTCGCTCATGGAGACACTCCCGAAGTTGCAGCGGCGGCTTGGCCGGCTACCCGCACTTGCTCACCTTCGTGCAGCAAGTGCGTGCCGAGTGTGACAATCCGCTCACCTTGTTTGAGTTGTCCGGCGATATATGCGCCATCATCCTCGAGGCGCTGGATCTTGACTGCGCGCCAGGATACCTTTGCCGGCTCGCCTTCGACCACCCAGACACCTGGCCCTTTGCCAGCATCAAACAGGGAACCGATAGGTACACGTAAGCCATCCTGCGCCGCAGCACGCAGTTCTGGAATCTGGACGGTGACAGTAGCCCCCAATGGGGCATTGGACAGATCTCCATCCAGCACATACCGTGCTTCAAAGGTGCGCGTCAGCCGGTCTGCCGCATCCGAGAGCTGTCTGAGCTTGGTTGGAACAGTAATGCCCTCTTTGCCGAAGAGCGTGGCCTGGCCAACTGAACCCAGGGCGGGGCGTAAGGTTTCTGGTGACTGGATGACGGCTTCGCGGTGTCCGGCATGGGCTACCCGTATCACTACCTGGCCGGCGTTGACGACTTGGCCAGGTTCAACCAGCGTTTCCATGATGACGCCATCGGCATCCGCAACCAGCTCTGCATAGCGGCTGGCGTTACGGGCAACTTCTGCCTGGGCTTCGGTCGCGTTGAGCTGGGCTTTGGCGGCATCTGCCGCAGCCTTGATCTGGTCGTAGGCTGAAGTCGATATCGCACCGGTTCCGCGCAGGTCACGGTAGCGAGTCTCATCATCGGCGGTTTGCTGTGCACGTGCCCGGGCAGCGACAACGGTTTCTTGCTGGGCATGGGCTGCCAGCTTCAGGTCAACAGGGTCGATGCGCACGAGTACTTGCCCGCGCTTGACAGCTTGCCCTGTATCCACCAGGCGCTCCAGCACTTTGCCAGAGACCCGGAAGCCAAGATCGCTTTGTACCCGGGCGGCTACGGTTCCGGTGAACCTGCGTGATGCAGCGACCGCGCCCTCTATGGTCGCCGTACGTACCAACGGCGCTTCGGTACGGGGATCGGATTGTGGTTTTCCGCCACAGGCGACCAGCGCAAGTGGCAATGCAGATACGACAACAGAGAAAGCGAGGCGACGGAACATAGGAATCCCATATGGAACTGATTAGGATTTCCATTTTATGACTAGTGACTAAATATGTCAACAGTCACATCGATAATGGGTATTTATGGTGACAGGCTGCGTAGCACCAGGCTGGATAGTTGGGCCGGCGCGTCATCGGTGGAATTCAGGCTGTGCTGCAAGAGCAGGGGATTAAGATAAGGGCGAATGACCAGGTAGATCGCCATCGCCGTCTCATCGAATGGCGTCTTGCGTTCAAACTCCTCAGTCTCACGGCCCTGGCGCAGTATGTCCTGCAGCATGACCTTGATGCGTTCCTCATAGGTGTGTACCGCTTCCCAATGTTCGGTGGCGGCTGAGGCTGCAATGTCATACAGCTTGCGATCTTCAAAAAACAGGCGAAGGCTGGACTCGACGATGGCCTTGAACATGCGCCGGAATTTCTCTGGTGGATGATTGACTCCGTCAACCGCTGTTCTGACATCCGTTTCAATTTCGTGCAGGCAATTGGCGCAAATCAGTTCGCCAATGGCCTGCTTGGACTCGAAAAACTTGTAGATATAGGCTTTGGAAAAGCCGATGGCCTTGGCCAGGTCAGAAACGGTGGTCTTTTCGTAGCCATACAGGCGAAAGTGTCCGGTCGCCGCGACGATGATTTGATCCCGCACTTCGTGATCGACCGGGCCCCGGGCTGAGCCAGGATGGGTGGTTTTGGTGGTTGTTTTGCTCATGTCAGGTAGCTTACCTCTTAAATTCGATTTGCACAACGAGTGACTATTTAGTGATATAGTCACTAAAAATTAAGCCATTTTTCACTTTTTTGAGCCCTTTTTTACTTCACGGAAGATGCCCATGTCTATCAAACGCCCTCTCTTGATGTTCGTCGTCGCCAGCCTCGCGGCGGGTTGTGCTGTCGGACCGGATTACCTTCGACCTGCTTCAACTATGCCAGATCGTTACTTGGGTCAAACTGCAGTGGAGCAACGGCCTGCCCATGCCAAAGCGGACTTCAACCTGTGGTGGGGAGGCTTTGGTGATCCACAACTGGCCCGCTTTGTGACGCTTGCGCTGGAACAAAATCTGGATCTCGCGCAAGCGTCTGCCCGCGTCGCTCAGGCGCAAGCGGGACTGGGCGCTGCAAATGCCGCGCTGCTACCTTCCGGCTCCATCAATGCCCAGGGTGCGCGCGCCTATCAGTCGGTTGAAACACCGTTGGGACAAGTCTTGAATTCAAAGCCCAATTTCAATCGCTACGGCAACGCCGATGAGGCCAATCTCAATGTCGGCTGGGAACTGGACCTATTTGGTGGCGTGCGGCGTGGCCGGGAAGCAGCAACTGCCGAGTATCAGGCTTCCGAGGCAGGCGCAACGGCAACACGACTGGCGGTGGCGGCGCAGACCGCTGACATCTACATCAGCATCCGTGGACTGCAGGCCCGCCTTGACATCGCTCGCAGGCAAGTGCAGACACAACAAGACCTGCTCGCCATTATCAATCTGCTGTATGGCAAGGGACTGGTGGCTGAACTTCAAGTACGACAGGTCGAGGGTGCGCTGGCCCAGGTACGGGCATCGGTACCGGTCCTCGAAGCAGGGTTGGACACGGCCATGAATGCGCTGGACGTCATGCTGGGCAAGCCGCCTGGTACCTATCGGACGGAACTGGCGAATGCTGGCGTGATTCCGGTCGCCCCGCAGATTGCATCAACTGGTTCACCGGGGGATTTGCTAAGGCGACGGCCAGATCTGATCGTGGCGGAGCGACGCCTGGCTGCGTCAAACGCACGCATCGGCATGGCGATTGCCGAGTATTATCCAAAGCTCTCTTTGAGTGGGCTGATAGGCAGCGCAACATCAGTGTCTGCTGGTAACTTGTTTACCAGCGGCGCAAGTCAGGCCGCCGGCGTACTGGGTCTTCGCTGGCGCCTGTTCGATTTTGGCCGCATCAATGCGCAGATTGAATTGGCCAAGGGGCAGGAAGCAGAGGCACTAGCTGCATATAAGCTCGCCGCGTTGCGTGCTACCGAAGACGTGGAAAACGCGTTCTCGGCCCTGGTAAAACGCGAGGATCAGGCCAGCACACTCGCTCAGGGTGTGGATTCACTCAGTCGGGCGAGAGCGGCTTCGTTTGCGGCTTACCAGAAAGGGGTCGTCAGTCTTATTGACGTCCTGCAAGCCGACGAAAATTTGCTGCGTGTCGCCGATATGCGAGCACAAGCACAAACCGAATCTGCCCGTGCGGCGGTCGCGACATTCAAGGCGCTGGGTGGCGGCTGGCAAACCACGACGGTAGAAGCGGTAGCAACGAGATAAGCCCAGTACGCATCAGGCGAATGAAGGAGGGCATGTGGAGTCTCGCCACTAGTGCTGCTTCATCGTTGTTACTGAAGAGTTGAACTTTGCCCGTGCAGCACGATAGTTTGGTGACCAGACAGCTGATACCCTATGTTGACAATACCTGATCAGCCACAAGCCCCCACATAGCCACAAGAAACACAACGGCTGCAGCCGTCTATTTTTTGCAAGGCGTGCGCACCACAATCCGGACATTTTTTGCCGGTGGGGATGTAGCTGATGGGGGCAGTTTCGCCTTCATAGGCCAGGTCGTCCATGCCGTAGTGGTGGGTTCTTTGTTTGAACTTTTCTGCCAGTACGGTGATGGGAATCTGGTTGCCTGCGGCGTCGAGGAAACCGCGTTTCATCAGGATGCGTTGCAGTGAATAACCAATAGCGGCGACTTCGGATTCATGGAACAGTGGTGCTTGTGAGCCGTCGTCCTTGGTGATCATGCCGCAGCGTACCGTGCCCTTGTCCCACACCACTTCCCGCATGTCAGCCAGTGCCTTGGCGATGGAGCCGCCGGAGCGTGCTGCCATTGAAAGCAAACGCATGCTGGCCGATATCCATTGCTGGCCATCGTTCTTTTGGCCGGCAGGCATGAAGAATTCAAACGGGCGTTCTATCGTCACGTGTTCACCACCAACCGTGCCCTGGATGTGAATGAAGCTGACGGTCAGGTAAACCGTTTTCTTGCCTTCATACGTCATGTACTGCACTTTGGATGTGACCGATTCGAGGTCTCCAAATGGGCGGCCATCGAATTGCTTGCGCAGCAGGTCATCATCTGGTGTCTGTCTGACTTCCGGTGCCGTTTCTGTTGACACAGACAGTACACTGCCGAGTATGCTGTTCGGACGGTACGTTGCCAGGCCCTTCAGGCCAGCGCGCCAGGCATCCATGTACAGGTTCTGGAAGTCTTCGTAAGGGTAGTCTGCCGGCACATTGACGGTTTTGGAAATGGCAGAATCGATATACGGCTGCACCACCTGCAACATCTTCATATGGTCGCTGGCAGACATATTCAGCGCGGTGACAAACTGGCTCGGCAGTTTGCTGTCATCGGACACATCATTGCCCATATGGCGAAACAAACGCCAGGCATGATCAGCCACCTCATAAATCTTGCTGTCGCCTGCTGCCATGCGTTTCTTGCGGTTATATACCCAGGAAAAGGCAGGTTCAATACCGTTGGATGCATTGTCAGCAAAGGCCAGGGTAATGGTGCCGGTAGGGGCAATCGACAGCAGATGCGAATTGCGCAAGCCATGCTTGGAAATCGCCGCGCGTACATTTTTTGGCAGGCGCTTGGCGAATGGGCCAGCCAGATATTTGCTGCCATCAAACAGCGGGAACTGGCCTTTTTCCTTGGCCAGTTCTGCCGATGCCAGATAGGCTGCATCGCGCATGACTTCTGATACTTTTTGCGCAAAGGCACGACCAGCATCAGAATCATAACGCTGACCCAGCATGACCAGGCTGCTACCCAGGCCAAGGAAACCCAGGCCAACGCGGCGCTTGGACATGGCTTCGGCCTTTTGCTGTGGCAACGGCCAGGCAGTGGCATCCAGTACATTGTCGAGCATGCGGGTGGCGACTGTAACGACAGCTTCGAAGGCAGCAAAGTCAAACTCTGCCGCATCAGTGAATGCGCCTTTGATGAAACGGGTCAGGTTGATCGAACCCAGGCAGCAGCAGCCATAGTCAGGCAAAGGCTGTTCTGCACATGGATTGGTGGCTTCGATTTTTTCGCAATAGTACAGATTGTTTTCTGCATTCATGCGTGACAAAAACAGGATGCCGGGTTCAGCATGGTCGTAGGTGGATTTCATGACCGCGTCCCACAGGTCGCGCGCCCTTACAGTTTGGTATACCCACAGACCGTCTTCACGTTGATAGGCACCAGCTTCTTTCTTGTCATCGCCAGGTTCTGCCTTGTGTACCAGGCAAAAATCAGTATCTTTGGCGACGGCCTCCATAAATTCATCGGTCACGCCGATGGAGATATTGAAGTTGGTCAAGTCACCCTTGTCTTTCGAGCGGATGAATTCCAGGATGTCCGGATGGTCACCACGCAAGACACCCATCTGCGCACCGCGCCGGGCACCGGCAGATTCGACGGTCGAGCAAGATGCATTGAATACCTGCATGAACGATACCGGGCCGGATGCACGTGAACGCGTGCCGCGTACCACTGCATCTTTCGGACGTATGGTGGAAAAATCGTAGCCGACACCACCACCGCGACGCATGGTTTCTGCTGCGTCGGCCAGTGCGGTATAGATACCTGGCTTGCCGTCGGTGGCGCTGGATACCGAATCACCTACCGGTTGCACGAAACAGTTGATGAGGGTGGCGTGCAAGTCCATGCCAGCGGCGGAATTGATACGGCCAGCTGGCACAAAGCCATTCTTTTGCGCCCACAAAAATTTTTCTTCGTAATAAGCCTGAAAGTCAGCTTGCTCTACACTGGCCAGTGCTTTTGCAACACGTGCCTGCACATCATGGATGGTGACTTCATCACCTTTGGCATATTTTTCCAGCAAGACATCAAGAGAGATTTCCTGAGGAGACATGTCAGTCAATCCTAATATTTTTTCGTTTGCGTTCATATGAAATGAGGGCTTTCTTTGTTACCTGTTGCAGAAATGATGCTGAAAAAGCGTTAGCTTATGTGTTTGCTGCCGGGCGGTATGATGTGACCCATAAAAAACAGCAAGATGGATACGTGTCCAATTCATCCATTTGATGGAATGTAATCTTTGATTTTGGGGATGGTGAATATTTGGCCACTGCAACAAGCAGCTCACAAACAACTCAAAAACAGCCCATCTTCCCAAACTGAAGCGCTTATTATAAACCCCTGCGGTTTTTTATTTCCTTGACGTGTAATAAGCTCGTTCCTTTTTCGTGAATTTTTAGTAAGAACCTGTTTGCGATCTTACTGCGCGAGCGTGATCGGGGCTCATGCGCTGCTCAAAATGCTCATGTACTAAAGTACATTCCGCTTTTTGCGCTGCTCTTCACCCCGCTGACGCACGCTCGCTACAGATCGTAAACAGGTTCTACGACGGCAAAAGCCTGATTTACGCATATGGCCCATGGCAAGACAGAGCAAAGTTTGCCTTATCTTGAAGTTGCCAGAAGTTGATTGATTGTCTGCCTTGGCCGCCAGATAAATAGACGAATTTTCTTTTATGCAACAAGGATATCAAGGCCTGCCAAGCAGATTTCGTTTTAAGCTTGACCTGTTCAAGCAAAAATATTATTTATGAGGCAATCAGGTGTTTTTCATGCTGCTGAATAACATATACTTCTCGTTTACAATATTCCAGGCAGTAACCATTGGCAGATGGTTTAAGTACAAGAGAGCGCACAATGAGGCTACCGCAATTGGCTACCCTGTTTACCTACCGTCAATTATTGTCCCACTGCGTTTTCTTTCTCGCGATCATCGCGACCTGCTGCTTTTCTGATACCCATGCGGCCAGCATACAAAGCCTGCGTTTTGACCAGGTGGGGCGTGAGCAGGGTTTTCAGCACGAATCCATACAATCCATGTTGCAAGACCGGCAAGGTTATATGTGGTTCGGTACCCAGGGCGGCTTGCATCGCTATGACGGTACCAAGGTTATCTTTTTCCGACATGAACCGGGCCGGCCCAATAGTCTGGCAGATAACTGGGTGTGGGCCCTGTATGAAGACAATAAAGGCCGCATGTGGGTAGGCACGCGCAGCGGTGGCCTGCACCGTTACGACCCTGCAACCGAAAGCATGGTCAGGTACCGGCGTGATGCCATCGATATTCGCAGTTCTGCCGGCAGTCAGATTCAGGCCATCGTAGGTGACGGGGCGGCAGGCTTGTGGCTGGCAACGGGTGACGGGCTGACGCATTTTGATCCTGATACCGGACGTTCTCTCAGCATGCGCCATGATGACAAGGACGATACCAGTATCGCCAGTGATCAGGTCAATACCCTGGCCTACGATGCCGATGGCAATTTGTGGATAGGCAGCAATGCAGGCGTCAGCCTGATGGCGAAGGACAAGTCTAGCTTCCAGAATTTTCGCTTCGATAACGACAAGCGTGCTGATCCGCGTCGCAATGCCGTGCAGAGTATCCTGGTGGATCGCCAGGACAACATCTGGATAGCGTCGCTGGCGGGCTTGGAAATATGGGGCAGGGACAGGGCTGCGAAACACCGCTTCAGCGAACATGAAGGTTTGGAGCCTGGCCCGGTGTCGTCCATACTGGAAGACAAGGATGGTGTGGTCTGGGTCGGCACTGATGACGGCCTTAAACGTTGGGATCAGGCATCCGGCAGATTTTCATCTTACCGCCATCACGCCAGTGACCGCCATAGTTTGGCAGACAACCGCGTTACCCGTTTGTTGCAAGACCGTTCAGGCACCCTGTGGGTAGGTACCTGGCTGGGTGGGGCCAGTCGTACCAATCTGTTCAGTGGCGGTTTTGAGCGCATGTTGCATCTGCCTGGCGAACCCAAAACCCTGAGCAACAATACCGTCTCTGCCATCACTGGCGACAATGGGCATATCTGGATAGGCACTGGCAGTGGTTTGAACCGACTGGACAAGGCCACAGGCCAGATCAAGGTGTATCAGCACCAGGCGGCGCAGCCATACAGCATCACCAATAGCAAGATCAGGGCGCTGCAACTGACACCGGATGCGAAATTGTGGGTGGGTACGCAAGATGGCCTGAATCTGTTTGATCCGGTCAGCGAGCGTGCCCGGCATTTCCAGAATGATCCGCGCAATCCCGACAGCCTCAGTTCGAATATCGTGCATTCCTTCACTTATGACCGTGCCGGTAATTTGTGGGTGGCCAGTGACGACGGACTAAACCGGTTGGATGCAAAGACTGGCAAGTTCCACCGGTACATGCATGATCCCAAAGACCCCGACAGCCTCAGTCATGGGCGGGTGGTATCGCTGCTGTTTGATCGTCATGGGCAACTGTGGGCAGGCACTTTCGGAGGGCTTGATAAACTCGACATGCAGACCGGGCATTTCACCCACTACCGGCATAATCCGGGTGATGGCAGCACTCTCAGCCATAGTCGTGTGTATGCGGTATTTGAAGACAGCAGCGGCAGTCTCTGGGTGGGAACCGCCAGCGGCCTCAATCGCATGGTTGTCGCCGGCGATGGCACCGTCAGTTTCTTCCGTTACAGCGGCATGTTGGGCAATGATGCCACGGCCGGGTTTGCCGAAGACAAAGCCGGTAATCTGTGGGTCAGCACCGACGGTGGTTTGTACAAGCTGGGAGCTGACCGCCGTACGCTGAAAAAATATTCGGCAGATGATGGCCTGATTGACGGCACCTACACCGTAGGTGCCAGTTTCCGCGATGCTGATGGTGCCCTGTATTTTGGTGGCTTCCAGGGGCTGGCCTGGTTTTATCCGGAATCGATACGTGACAAGACTGTTTCACCCACCACCACCATTACCGACTTCCTGATTTTCAATCAATCGGTGCGCGGCGGCAAGTTGCCGGAAGGCGTTACCCTGAAGGGTAATATTTCGGATGCCAGGGCAATCACGCTCAGTTACCGGCAAAACGTCATTTCGATAGAATTCGCGGCCCTGAATTTTGCCGACCCCATGCATTACCGCTATGCCTATAAACTGGATGGCTTTGATGAAGACTGGGTGATGGCAGAAGCCAGTCACCGCTCAGCCAACTATACCAATCTGGAACCTGGCGAGTATATTTTCAGGACCAGGGCAGCTACCAAGGATGGTGACTGGAATGAAGGCGGGGCCAGCCTGCTCATTACCATCACCCCGCCCTTCTGGATGGAATGGCGCTTCCGTCTGGCAGCCACTGTCCTGTTGCTGGCACTGATTTATCTGGTGTACCGCATGCGCGTCAGACGTTTCTCGCGCCAGCAGGCTTTGCTGGAAGATCTGGTCCGGCAAAGAACTGCTGAAGCTGATGACGAACGCAAGCGCCTGAATGACCTCACGTTTGCCTTGCCCTTGTCGGTGTTCCAGTTCCGCGAGTTGCCAGATGGCCAAAGGGAATATGCCTACGTCAGCGAGAACGTGGAAAATGTGCTGGGCGTCACCGCCAAAGCCATCATCGCAGATAAGACTGCACGCTGGCAAACCACGGTGGAAGAAGACCGCGAGGCCTCAGAAGAGCAAGCCAAAATCGCCGTCGATACCCGGACGGCAGGCAATTTCCACCAGCGTATTTTGGTGAACGGCCAGATACGCTGGTTGCGGGCGCAAACGGTGGACCCCAAATACATGAATGGCGAATGGATATGGAATGGTTTCTGGATTGATGAAACCGAAACCTATCTGCAAAAAAATGAATTGCGTGAAGCCAAGGAACAGGCCGAACAGGCAACCATTGCCAAATCCTATTTCCTGGCGAATATGAGCCATGAAATACGCACGCCCATGAATGCAATTATCGGGCTTTCTCACCTGGCCAAGAAAACTGCACTCAGCGTCAAGCAGCGCGACTATATCGATAAAATCCACAATGCCGGCACCTCCCTGTTAGGGGTGGTGAATGACATCCTGGATTTTTCCAAGATCGAGGCCGGCAAGCTGGATATCGAATCGGCAGAATTTGTATTGACCGATGTGATCAATGACGTTGCCACCATCGTCAGCCATAAGGTGGCAGAAAAAGACATAGAACTGGTATTTGATATCGACGTATCAGTGCCGGCGAATCTGCAGGGCGACCCTTTGCGCCTGGGCCAGGTCGTCACCAACCTGGTCAACAATGCCATCAAGTTTACTGACCATGGCGTGGTGGTGATCATGGTCAAGCAGATCAAGTCATCTGCCGACCAGGTGCAGTTGCAATTCACCGTGCGTGACACCGGCGTTGGCATGACGGATGAACAGCAACAAAACCTGTTCAAGGCATTTACCCAGGCCGACAGTTCCACCACCCGCAAATATGGTGGTACCGGGCTGGGGCTGACCATTTCGCGACACCTGGTGGAATTGATGGGAGGCGATATCTGGGTAGAAAGCCAGGTCGGCGTGGGCAGCAGTTTCCATTTTACCTGCTGGTTTGAACATGCCAAATCACCACCCCATGATGTTCGTACTGCTGTCGTGCTGGCTTTGGCTGGCCTGCATGTACTGGTCGTGGATGACCATAATGAGGCGCGCCAGCATCTGGTCAAACTCTGTCAGCAACTGGGCTTGACGCCAGATGCAGCGAGCAGCGGCAAACAGGCATTGCAGATGCTGGAAGACGCCAGAACCACAGGCCAGGCCTATGAACTGGTGTTGCTCGATGCCCAGATGCCAGACATGAATGGCGCCGAAACTGCCGAGGCTATCCATGCCGCAAATGTCGGGCAGGCACCCGATATCATCATGCTCACCAATATGGGTTTTGATGAAGCCGGCATGCTCAATACTGTCCATGCCCCGGTTGCCTATCTGTCCAAACCGATCGGCATGCCGGGCCTGATAGAGAGCCTGCAATGCCTGAGCCGCCGGTATTCGAATGACCCGACCCAGCTTGCTGCCATGCCAGGGCGCGAAAACCGGTTTGACGGCCTGCGCGTATTACTGGTGGAAGATAACCAGATCAACCAGCAAATTGCAGCCGAACTCATGCACGAAGCCGGCATCATCGTTGAAGTGGCAGACAATGGGCGCATCGCCATTGATAAGCTCAACAAGGCCGAATTTGATATCGTACTGATGGATTTGCAAATGCCGGAAATGGATGGCTATGCTGCCACGACCGTGATTCGCTCTTATCCTGAATGGCTGGATTTGCCTATCATCGCCATGACAGCCCATGCCATGAACGAAGAAAAACAGCGCTGCCTGGATACCGGCATGAATGACCATATCGCCAAACCGATCAACCCGGACAGTTTCTTTGATACCCTGGCGCGCTGGAGCGGGCAACGCATGCCAAGGACCAGTTCGGTCCCGGTGAGTATCAATGAAGTCCCCGTCAGGCCGGTAGAGAATACGGTCGAGCTTGAAATCCCCGGTGTGGATGTGAAATCAGCCTTGCGCCGCTGTGGCCAGAATATGGACTTATACCAGCGCTTGCTGCAATTGTTCATAGACACGGCCGCTGCGACACCAGAGAAAATTCGCGCCCACTTGGAAAAAGGTGACCGCATTTCTGCCGAACGCGAAGCCCATACCATGCGCGGTGCCGCCGGCAATATCGGTGCGGTAGAGCTGGCCGCTGTGGCAACGGAGCTGGAGCTGGCGATAGAAAAATCCAGCGAAGATAGCAACCTGCTGCAAAGATTTACTGATGCCAGCGCAAAATTGATCAGCGATTTGCAACTGGCCTTGTCCGGGCCGGTGGCGGCGGACGACGTGATCGACAAAGTGTCCGGCAGCGCGGTGGAAAATGAAGCCGATACACAAGCCTTGCTGGCGACACTCAGCAATTATCTGAAGGATTCAGACAGCGAGGCTTTGGATTACTTCCAGAACCATCGCAACAGCCTGCGTACGCTGGCAGGTGCACAGGCTGATGCACTGGAACGTGCGTTAAAGGCATTTGAATTTGAGGCGGCAGTGCAGATTTTGACATCAATTACACCGCCTACACCAGAGTGAAGACCTGATTTATAAATACGGTTCCAGCAGGTGCATGGTACGCGCCGTGGCACCTTGATGTTGCAGGAAGAATGCGTACGCGGCTTCTCCCATGCGTTGCCGCTGCTGCTGATCAGCCAGCAGGGCATGCGCTTGCCGGAATAAACTCAGTGCACCATCCACCCTGAAAGCCGCACCGCAGGCAATCGCCTGATCAGTGATTTCAGAAAAATTGAAAGTGTGGGTGCCCGTCAATACGGGTTTGCCCATGGCGCAGGCCTCAATCAGATTGTGCCCGCCCAGCGCCACCAGGCTGCCGCCGACAAAGGCGATATCGCAGGCAGCGTAATACATATACATTTCGCCCATGCTGTCACCCAGTAAAACCTGCACATCTGTGGTGATGGGGGCAATTTCTTCGTGGTTCAATGTAGAGCGGCGTACATAGTTGATGCCGCGCGCTTCCAGCATGCTGGCGACCTGGTCAAATCTTTGTGGGTGACGTGGCGTAATGATCAGCAGGGGATTGGTCTGCAACAGCGGAATCTGTTCGACAAAGGCTTGCAGTATCAATTCTTCTTCGCCGTCGCGGGTGCTGGCACACAGGATCACCTGGCGTTCGCCAAAGCTACGGCGCAGGGCAGCGCCACGCTCTGCCATCAAAGGTGGTGGTGTCACATCAAACTTCATGTTGCCGGTGACACCAGGGCGCTCTATGCCCAGTTCTTGCAGGCGCTGGGCATCAGGATTCGATTGTGCTGCCACACAACTGATGGCGCGGGCTGCTGGCAATATCAGCGTGGCCAGCCGCTGTGCCTTCTTCAGTGATTTTTCAGACAGACGGGCATTCACCAGTGTGACCGGTATGGATTGCAATTCACATTGGGCAATCAGGTTAGGCCAGACTTCGGTTTCTATCAGCACACATAATTGCGGTGAAAAATGCCGCAGGAAACGCCGTATCATCCAGTTGATGTCATAGGGTAAAAATGCCTGATCCAGGCGCGGGCCAACATCGGCGAACAACTTGCCGCCGGTTTCACGCCCTGTGGCTGTCATGTGTGTCAGTAAAATGCGGTGATGAGGACAGCGCGCCAGCAAGGCACGGATCAGGGGTTCGGCCGCGCGGGTTTCACCGGCAGAGACGGCATGCACCCAAATGGTGGGCATGCTTGTACTGAGCGGATAAAAGCCCAGGCGCTCGGCAATATGCTGACGATAGCCAGGTTCCTGGCGACCACGCCACCAGAGGCGAAACAGGGCAAAGGGCAAAGACAAACCCCAGACCAGGGAATAAAGAAGACGCATGGGTTATGTCCGACGGAAATTCACCAATACAATACCACCACAAACCAGTATTGCACCCAGCGCAAAGCGTGGGCTAATGGGATCGTGCATAAGGATGACACCGGCAGCCACGCCAAACAAGGGTGTCAGGAAAGAAAATACAGAAAGACGCGATGCCAGATAACGCCGCATCAGCCAGAACCAGGTCAGATAACTGGCAAAGGCAATAATCACCGTCTGGAACAGCAGGCTGACCAGGCTGGTTGCATCCCATTGACTGGGCAGGCTTTCACCGCGCAGCAACACAAAGGCCAGCAAGATCAGAGCACCGACTGCCAACTGATAAAACAGCGTCGTGCTTGGTTCTGCCTCAGACAGGCTGGATTTGCGTATGGTGATGGTCGTGGCTGACCACAATATCGCTGCCACCACCCCGAAACTGTCACCTATCAACATATCACTGGCCTCGCGCTGGCTACTGCTGGATGCCGCAAATAAGGCACCAGAAAACGCAATCGCCACACCACCAAATGCCGATAAAATGCCTAGCCATTGCGCAGGCTGCAAACGCTCGGCAGGGATCAACCAATGCAAGCCCAGCACCGTAAAAATAGGGGCGGTGTACAGAAATACAGACATATGCGAGGCCGTTGTATAGGTCAGCCCCAACGAAATGCATAAAAACTCAAGCGCAAACAAGACCCCGGCAGCAATACCAGGCAATACATGCTGGTCACGCAAGGAAAAAGGAATCTTCTTAAGCAAAATCAGTAACAGCACCAGCACCGCAGCCATACCTGACCGCAATCCCAGTTGCATGGCCGCACTGATCACCGGTGCCGCCAGCTTCACGGCCACCTGCTGCAGGCCCCAGCACAGGCAAAGCAAAAGCATGAGCGAAATGGCAAAACCATCAAGATTTTTACGATGAGCAGACATCAAGCTTGGGGAGTGTTGGCGAAGAGGAGGGAATATACCTGAAAACGGGGTTCAGAAGTGCATGTGTTGCTTGGTGTTAATACGGATTAAAGCAGTTTATTTTGCTATTTTGATAGTGTGAGTACCTGTAAAAAAATCATTGACTATCTATTCTTGACCTTGACTCATCGAGGAGTGGCGTAATTTATTGATAATTTTGTCAGCTTACACTTGGCTTATGGTATTAGCCTGACTGCCTCACTCCCTGCATGGCAGGCAAAACTGCGCATATAAAATGATATCCTATGCCCAAAATGGTAATCAAATCATTAATCGGAATGAAACAGATGAGCACTGACCTATTCTGGCAAGCACTGGAAAAAGCCCAGCCACAATTGAAACAACTGGAAGCGCGTGATGCCATGGAGGCAATCAATGCCCTGTTGCAGCCGCATTTCCCCAACCTGGCAGCAGAATTGCAGGGCAAGGCTGAAGGTGAAGCTGGACAATATGACTTGATCATCACTGCCCACGGCGCGACCGAGCATTTTCAGGATGTCATGGCACTGACCAGGTCCGCCCCCGCACTAAACCTGTTTGCCGACGTGATTGCCTTCAGGGCGCGTGCCGAACTGGGAGACCTGACCATGTCCATGGATAATTTCTCCCTCAGCCCTGCGGATATCCTGGTCGGGCATTATGCCGATGCTGGCCGGATAGGTTTGCAACTCTGGTTTGGCAAGCCCATACCGCAAGACATGCTGGATCATGCCAAACACATGTCCTTCATCCTGCTTGATCATGCTATTGGTGAATATGATTTCGCCATCAAGATAGGTCCGGTCGAATTCATGGAAGACAAGCCTGAGCAAACCACCGTCAGTCTGTCCACCTTCCCGCCAGTGCTGGACAGCTTCTGGTGCGATGAACTCAGGCATACTGCCCTGTTCCCCATCGGTGAAAATGAATGGACAGGTTTTGAGCTCGTCAGCAATACCGACCCTGACGACAAACTGCTGGTACAACGCAATGAATCCGCCATGGCCCTGGTCGGCAGGGCAGATATGCTGTGGCGCTTGCAAGTCGAAGTTGCGCTCGACAATAAAGACGACCTGGAAATTGCCCGCGAGTTTGAAGACCAGCTTGAAACCCTGCTTACACAAACCCACGAAGGCATCAGCAGCCAGATCACCTTGCACGGCAATGTGCGCAGCATGAACTGGCACGTCAGCGATGTCGAAACTGCCGTGGCCAAGGCACATACACTGGCACAGAAATTTGCTTCATTACAGTTTAATATCAGCAGCGAATTTGACCCTCAATGGCAAGACTATTTGCGCTGGGTATCATAGTGCTGCTGCATCGCTGATACCAAAAAATATACAACACCCGACTGATTTTTACAGAACTGGAATCATCTTGACTACCGTAGCCATTACCCCAAAAATTCAGGCCAGCAACCACAACCCCTTCGTCCTGTTCGGCGGCATGAATGTTCTCGAATCCAAAGACATGGCCTTGCGCGTCGCCGAAGAATACGTGCGCGTCACCAGCAAGCTGGGCATCCCCTATGTTTTCAAGGCCAGCTTTGACAAGGCCAATCGTTCATCCATTCATTCTTACCGTGGCCCTGGCCTGGAAGAAGGCTTGAAGATATTCGAAGCCATCAAGGCAGAATTCGGCGTACCCCTGATCACCGACGTGCACGAACCATGGCAAGCCACCCAAGTGGCAGAAGTGGTCGATGTCTTGCAACTGCCGGCTTTCCTGGCGCGCCAGACCGACCTCGTCGTCGCTCTGGCCAAAACCGGCCGCGTCATCAACATCAAGAAGCCGCAATTTCTCAGTCCTTCGCAGGTACAGAACATCGTCGAAAAATTCAGGGAAGCAGGCAACGATCAACTGATACTCTGCGACCGCGGCACCTGCTTTGGTTACGATAACCTGGTGGTCGACATGCTGGGCTTTGCCGTCATGAAAAAAGTCACCAACAACCTGCCCGTCATCTTCGACGTCACCCACGCCCTGCAACAGCGTGAAGCTGGCGCGGCAGCTTCAGGTGGCCGTCGCGAACAAATCGTTGAACTGGCCCGTGCAGGCATGGCGACCGGTCTTGCCGGCCTGTTCCTGGAAGCACATCCCGATCCGGCGCATGCCAAATGCGATGGCCCCAGTGCCTTGCCACTGGATAAGCTGGAACCATTCCTGGCGCAGTTGAAATCGCTGGATGATTTGGTGAAGTCGTTTGGGAAACTGGAAATCTGATATCAAGTTCATTTTCGAGAGGCGTTTGTTCGCCTCGTCTTGCTTCGTCCTCAATTGATGTTTGATAAGAAAAATGCTCAAAAATAAAATCTCTGCTTCCTGTTTTGTCTTATTGACTCTGTTCAATTTGCGTTGCGAAATGGCAAACGCTCAGTCGCAGACTGAGTCAAAGGTGGACGCAAACAATGAGAAATCTGGCCAAGCTCAGGACGCTGGCCCAGAAAAAACTTCTCTGCTTGATCGCTGCAAAAAACCTGAATATTCACGAGGCGTAACGCTTTACGGCTTAGAGGGTAAAACGGTGGTTGATTTTGGTACGAATTCGGCCGGGCGTGTGATGATGGCTGAAATATCCCGTAGCAGTGGCTGGCGGATTTTAGATGAAGCTGTTTTGATGACCATCATAGGCTGCAAAATCTATGAAAATCCCGGTACGGGAAAAACTTATACCAGAGCAAATTACGTCTGGCATATTGAAGATTCACTTGAAAAAAAACCAGAAGTGCTGGCTGATACCTGCAATAAATCTGAATTTGTCAGCCTTGCAAAGGACGACGAACCCGGACGTGGTATCGTGGTTGGTGTACGTCTGAACATGGATGGTACTATAGAAAAAACCAGTCTTGAATGGGCACTTGACCCGAAATTGAACGAGGAGAGCATCAAGCTTGTGAACTCTTGCAAATTCAAGCCAGGCATGAATAACAAAAGAAACCGGCCGTCATCCATTTCATTGCGGCTCTTGCCCCTGCGTTCAAATTAAGTGTATTTTCCGATAAAGATGTTTAAAGCAAGCATGTATGCAAA
Organism: Undibacterium sp. Di26W; assembly: GCF_049340265.1. Classification (NCBI taxonomy): domain Bacteria; kingdom Pseudomonadati; phylum Pseudomonadota; class Betaproteobacteria; order Burkholderiales; family Oxalobacteraceae; genus Undibacterium; species Undibacterium sp. Di26W. The sequence continues at coordinate 142,730 of NZ_JBMPOR010000010.1, read as the reverse complement.
CCTTGACCATCTTTGCCGCTTTTCCACCAAAGCAGCTATCGACGCTCTGGCAATACGTTTTAATCTACCCAATATACGTGGTATGCAGGATTGGGCATATGAAGTTGCTGATGCAAACAGGATAGATGAATATCTTGCCGCCTACGATAGCGGCGAATTAAGTCATGATGAAAAATTCACGCTCATGGCCATGCTGTTGCAGTCATTTTGGGATGCTATAGATGAAGGCAAGAGTTTTCTGCAAATTACCTGGAAACATTTTCTGGATTTGCTAGAGCGTGACATAGACATCCATATTTATCTTGTCTGGTACTGGTCCAGTGTTGACAAGCCTGAAGCTGATATTGAAAACCCTGATTATATGTTTTCGATCAGCCCGTTCATACGTCCAATTCTGTTGCGGCATCAGGGTAAATTTGCCAGGCATTAGCTTGTCAATTTGAGTTTGCTTAAGTGGACTTTCTAAGCGGATTGTTTTTCGCTTTGACCTGCACATAAATTTCTTTGGGAGGCTGCTCAAAATATTTGAACAAGGCAGGACATAGCCAGCCTTCCATATCCAGCTCTTCTGAAAAGTACCAATTGCCATTGCTGTCTGGCCTGCGCCAGGAGAGTTTAATCTGGTGTCCAGGAAATGGGTTTTCTGAAAACAGCATGATGAAACCTGATTCCGAATCAGGAATTGTGGCAACGACTCTATCTATCATGGTGTCGGCACCGCTGACGAAAGGTTCTTGCAACAGGCCTACGCGTTCATCATCAAATACCCACATATCGAGGTATTTGTAAGGGGCGATTACGTTGATGGCATTCATGTGTATTTGCTTACTAAATCTGGGTTATTCACTGAAGGATAATTTAATTTATGTCAGGCGACAATGCTTAAGTTCCAGTTGCTTTCATTAGTACGCTAATCGCATCCCGAACCTCGTCAATAGTCGCAGCCCGCCCACTATCCCCAAGATTAATAATCCTGTCCGACCAATTCCCCTCAGTCTTCCAGCGCGGCGAAGCAGAATAAATTTCTATGGTCGGTGTTTCATAAGCTGCAGCGATATGTGTCAGTCCTGTATCCACGCCTATCGCAAGACGCGCCTTTTGCGCCAGCAAGGTAGCGGCCTGCATGGTTAGCGCAGGCAGGATGGTGGCATTTGGCATGATAGCTGCCATGGCCTCGGCCTCGGCTTTTTCTGCCGGGCTACCCCAAGGCAGCAGTATCGGAAAATCATATTCTTGCAAGCTGCTGGCAATGGCTTGCCAGTGATCACGTGGCCATTTTTTTGCAGCACCGGCAGTACCATGAAAGAATACCGCATACGGCGTAGCTGGTAGCCATGCACGCTGGTCAGCGGGTACGTCCGGTGCCTGCAAGCCAAAGCTGGCGGACGTATTGACAGTGTAGCCACCAGCCGCGGCTGCGACCAGGCGGCCGCGCAAGACGGCATGGGTGTGCTTGTCTACCGGTACGCTGATGTCATGGAAGATTCTGGAAATGCCTTCATAGCCTGAACCTTCGGTGCCATTTGCCAGACCGACTTTCTTGCCGCCTTTGACGGTCTTGGCCAGGCCCATGATGATGCCGGTCTTCAGCAAGCCCTGGGTATCGAGTACCAGGTCATAGCGTTCTTGTCGTAACTGGCGAAAGAAGTGCATGATCTCTTGCCGCGTTGTCGCCTGGCCCAGGCTCTTGCGCCAGCGGCGCAGGGCAAAGGGAAACACCTGGTCGACACCGGGATTCAGTCTTACCAATTGCACATAGGCTTCTTCCACCACCCAGTCTATACGCGCCTGCGGAAACTGGCGACGCAAGTCATCCACGATGGGCATATTGTGCAACACATCACCCAGGGACGAGACACGAACAAGCAGAATTTTCACGATGATAGATAAATGCGGTGAAGACCAAAATGCTCACCACAGAGGCACGGAGACACAGAGGGGGCACAGAGAAAAACTAAAGGCGTTAAGAGTTTTGCTAAACACTCTCACCTTAAAAGATTTTCTCTTGTTTTTCTCTGTGTCTCCGTGCCTCTGTGGTGAGCTTGCAGGTTTAAATAGAGTTAATACGGCAATTTCGCATCTGGCTTGACTGCCAGTACAGCCTGTTTCATGGCCGCCTGTATGCGGGCCATTGCTTCAGGTGTTTCAGCTTCGAAGCGCATGACGATGACGGGGGTGGTGTTGGATGAACGGGCCAGGCCGAAGCCGTCCGGGTATTCAACGCGCAAGCCATCGATGGTGATGATTTCGTCAGAACCAGGGAAATGCGGATTGGCTTGCATGGCGGCGATGATCTTGAAGTTTTCACCTTCGGCCAGTTGCAATTGCAGTTCAGGTGTCGAGGTGGATTGCGGCAAGTTGTTCAGCGTGGCTGTCATGTCGGCCACGCGGCTGACCAGTTCCAGCAAACGTGCACCGGCGTACAGGCCGTCATCAAAACCATACCAGCGGTCTTTGAAGAAGATGTGGCCGCTCATTTCACCACCGAGTGGTGAGCCGGTTTCGCGCAGCTTGGCCTTGACCAGGGAATGGCCGGTTTTCCACATCAGTGGTACACCACCGCGTGCCTTCACCCACGGTGCGATATGACGGGTACATTTGACGTCATACAAAATCTGCGCGCCAGGGTTGCGTGTCAATACGTCTTCGGCAAACAGCATGAGCTGGCGGTCAGGGTAGATGATCTGGCCATCTTTGGTGACGACACCAAGGCGGTCACCGTCGCCATCAAAAGCCAGGCCGACTTCTGCATCGGTGGTTTGCAGGCAGCGTATCAGGTCTTGCAGGTTTTCCGGATGGGCAGGGTCAGGATGGTGATTAGGGAAGGTGCCATCGACTTCGCAAAACAGTTCGATGACTTCACAACCCATGCCGCGATACAGTTCGCCGGCAAATGCACCTGCTACGCCATTGCCGCAATCGACGGCAATTTTCAATGGGCGGGCAACTTTGACGTCACCGATGATGCGTTCAAGGTAAGCCGCTTTGATGTCATGCGTGCGGTAGTTGCCGCTGCCCTGTTTGAAATCCTTGTTGAGTATGGTCTGGTACAGTGCCTGGATGGCATCGCCATAAATCGCTTCGCCGGCCAGTACCATTTTGAAACCATTGTAGTCAGGCGGATTGTGGCTGCCGGTGACCATGATGCCGGACGGGGCACCCAGCACATTGGTGCCGAAATACACCATGGGGGTGGCCACCACGCCCAGGTCAATCACATCGACGCCAGTGGATTGCAAGCCCTTGGCCAGTGCAGTAATCAGGTCAGGGCCAGACAAACGGCCATCGCGACCGATGACCACGGCTTTTTCACCTTTGGCGATGGCGGCACTGCCAAAGGCCTGGCCTATCAGGTGGGCAACTTCGGCATCCAGGGTTTTATCGATGATGCCGCGTATGTCGTAGGCTTTGAATATGCTGGGGGAGAGTAGGGACATGATTATTTTTCTATATTAAAAAGGTTCAGTGGAGCAGGCCTGTGTTGGCTTCTTTGGCCTGATCTTCAGAGCCAGCTTGCTGGGCTTGCCAGATCAGGTCTTCAATACCGCATTGTGGTTCGTATTCTGCCACTATTTGCAGCAATAAAGCGCGGATTTGCGCATAATCAAAGGCGCTGCAGGCGGCCTGCAATTCTTGCAACATGGCATTCAGTTGATCCCATGGCAACTCATTCTCTTGCGCACGCATGATCAGCGGGTGTGAGGTGCCTTCCACATTGTCACCTATCAGCAATTCTTCATACAGTTTTTCACCGGGACGCAAGCCCACATGCTGGATTTCTATCGTGCCGTCGGGTGTGGTTTCGCTTTTCACTTCCAGGCCACTCAAATGCACCATGCGGCGCGCGAGGTCGATGATGCGCACGGGTTCACCCATGTCCAGCACAAACACATCGCCACCTTCACCCATGGCACCGGCCTGCAAGACCAGTTGGGCGGCTTCGGGTATGGTCATGAAATAACGGGTGATCTCTGGATGGGTCAGGGTGATGGGGCCGCCTGCCATGATCTGCTTGCGGAACAGCGGCACCACAGAACCGGAAGAACCCAATACATTCCCAAAACGCACCATGCAAAAACGAGTATGTTGCTGGCGGCGTGAGCAGGCTTGCAAGATCAGTTCGGCCAGACGCTTGGTGGCACCCATGACGTTGGTCGGGCGCACTGCCTTGTCAGTCGAGATCAAGACAAAATTTCTGACCTTGGCCGCCATCGCGGCTTGTGCAACTGACAGGGTGCCAAACACATTATTGCGTATGCCTTCGGCCGGATTGTGTTCCACCAGCGGCACATGCTTGTAGGCAGCGGCGTGGTACAGGGTTTCGACTTCACAAGTGGTGAAGATGCGGTCCAGCTTGGCGCTGTCGAGTATGGAGCCGAGGAAAGGTAAAATTTCCACATCCAGCTTCAGTTGCTGGCGCAGGCCAGTCAATTCCTGTTCAATCGCATACAGGGCGTATTCCGACATTTCCAGCAGAACCAGTTTGGCCGGGCGCTGGCGTAATATCTGGCGACATAGTTCAGAGCCGATGGAACCACCAGCCCCGGTCACCATGACGCACTTGTCACTAATACAGATGCTTAGCAGGCGGGTATCTGGTTCAACCTGGTCGCGGCCCAGCAGATCTTCAATTTCGACTTCGCGTATGTCTTGCACGCGCAATTCACCGTTGACCAGGCTTTGTATCGATGGGGTGACCTTGATCTTCAGCTTCAGGGGTTCCAGCTGGTCCAGTACCTGCTTTTGCCTGGTTTTGCTGATGCTGGGCATGGCCAGCAAAATCTCGCGGATTTCATGGCGTTCGGTCAGGGCTGGCAACTGGTCTGGTGCAAATACCTTGACCCCGCCTATGGTCGAACCTTGTACTGGTTTGCTGTCATCAATAAAAGCTACGCACACATATTCACCACCGGCACGCAGGGCAGTAGCCAGTTGTGCACCAGCCTTACCTGCACCATAGATGGCGATGCGGGTGGCATTTTCTGTCATGTCGGCCTGCAATAACCAGGCCCTGGCCAGAAAGCGGCTGGCACCGACATACAGGATGGAACCGGCCCAGAAGAAACCAAATACGGCCCGTGACAGCGGCATAATGTGCAGCATGACGCTGACAAAGACCAGCAGCAGCACAGACAGGGTGACACCAAATACCACGACGCTGATGATTTTCTGGTCAATAAAGCGGATGACGGCACGGTACAGACCGATACGTATGAATACCGGTATGACGATGAAGGGTACGGAAACAATAAGCCAGAAGTAATGATTAAACAGCGCAGCGTTGAAGCTGTCATAGCGCAACCAGACTGCCAGCACAAAAGTCATGGGCAGGCAGATGGCATCTGCTACGGCAGCCAGCAATTGCTTATGTATGCGTGGCAGGTTCAGTAGAGACTGCATCATGATCGTTATGCCCGCCTGATGAATGATTGAAAGAATGACTGCATGGGCAGTGGAATAAGCACTTAATAGGTCACTTAGTGGCTAACTTAGTGGCTAACTTAGTGGCTAACTTAGTGGGCAACTTAATGAGTAACGCCATCACGGCGCACCACCTTGTAAAACGTCAAAAACAGGATGCGCAGGTCCAGCATGAAGGACTGATGTTGCAGGTAATAGGCATCCAGATCCACTTTAACAGGTATCGGCAATTCATCCCTGCCATTGATCTGCGCCCAGCCCGTCAGCCCCGGCGGGATGGTGTGCACTTGCTTTTCGGTGCGCAGGGCGATCAGGTCATGCTGATTGTACAGGGCAGGGCGGGGGCCGACAAAGCTCATGTCACCACACAGTATGCTCCACAATTGGGGTAATTCATCCAGGCTGGATTTACGCAGGAAAGAACCGATGGGTGTCAGATACTGATCCGGGTTGCTCAGTAAATGGGTGGCAACCGCAGGTGTGTCTATGCGCATGCTGCGAAACTTGGGCATCTTGAAGATGGCATTATTGCGCCCGACCCGGTCTGACCAGTAGACGATGGGGCCGCGTGAAGTCAGTTTGACGCAGACCGCCACCACTACCAGGGGTAGCAGCAGAAACAGGCTGGCAATCAGGGCTACGAAGAGATCGAACAGGCGCTTTAACATAATGAATGGCGATTAAATAGGAATGGCAGCAGCAGTCGCCTGCAAGCCTTGTTCTACGGTATACGGGGGCGACCAGCCCAGCAAGTTTCTGGTCTTGCTGATATCCACCTGCAAGGACTGGCACAGGCGGTCGGCCGCATTCCGTTTCCCCAGCATACTTGCCGCCAGGGTCAGCAGGCTGGCCGGAAAAGCAAACAACCGGGACTTTACCTGCAAGGCTTGCGCACACAGGCTCAGCAATTCTGTCGTCGATAAGTCTCTGCCGTCGCTAGCCAAAAACACCTGGTTGCGGGCTTGCTCATGCAGGCGGCAATGCAGGACCAGGCTGACCAGGTTACCCAGATACACAAAACTGCGCTGGTTGCGGATGCTGCCCAGCGGCAGAGGCAAGCCACGCCTGAGCATACGCAGCATGCTTAAAAAATTGGCTTTCACGCCGGGGCCATACACCAGCGGCGGGCGGATGATGGTGATGGCCATGCCAGTTTGCCGGCCCAGGCCCAGCAAAGCCTGCTCGGCTTCATGCTTGGATATGCCATACGCATCTTGCGGTGCGGCTTGATCGTCCGCGGTAAACGGATGACCAAGTTCGGTCGCTTCGCCATTCACCTTGACTGAGCTCAGGTAAATGAATTGCCTGGCCCCCGCCGCTGCGGCCTGGCGTGCCAGGTTCAGGCTGGCATCCACATTCAACTGGCGAAATAACTGTAAAGGGTCAGTGGCGGTTTCCTGCATGACGTGTACACGGGCCGCGCAATGGATGACGATATCAACACCTGCCAGGCTGGTGGACCAGTCGGTATTGGCAGTCAGGCTGGTGATGATGGGATTGGACAGGTGTGCTGCCTGCCATTGCAAGGCCTGGCGGGTCGGGCAGATCAGTTCGACTTCCTGTTGCAGGCAGGCTTGTGCAATTGCCTGGCCGACAAAGCCGCTGGCACCTGTCAACAAAATAACTTGCTTCATGCTTTATTTGGATGCCGATATGTTGGCGCGCCGGTCATAGACAAAATAACGACGCGACAAAAATTTCAGGAAACTGCGGAAAAACCAGCTGGCATGGCGGGATACCAGGTTACGGTTTTTATGGGCGGCGGTATGGGTGGCATTCAGTTGCGGATAAAAGCGTATGCCCAGCCCCAGCAATTGATGCGAGCGGTAACAGATGTCCACATCTTCAAAATACATGAAGTAACGGGTATCAAAACCCTGCAGAGCCTGGTAATGGCGGGCATCAAAAGCCAGGAAAGCCCCGGATGCCCAGTCTACATGGCAGGTTTCCGACATGGTTTTCTTGTCATACGGTTCTGACAGCGAACGCACTGCCACCATGCGCAGCAGGGAAATGACATTGGGAAAACGGCGGATATTGGCATCGACGTATTGATGCTGCTCATCGCGGAAAAGATTGATGGTGGCGATGGGGAAGGCATCCCGCTGCATATTGGATACCAGCGTCATGATGGTGTCCGGACTGATGGTGATATCCGGGTTCATGACGATAAAGCTGTCGCCGTCGCCAAAGCCGACGCTATTACTGATGAGATCAAACAGGAAATTATTATTTTCACCAAAACCCAGGCCAGGGTGATCATCAATGTAAGACACGCCATGTTGCAGGCAATACGCCTTTAACTGGGCCGATGGCCGGTTATCCTTGATCCACACATGCATGTTTGCACCAGCATCGCGCAAGCCACCCATCCCGCTTGCAATAAGCAGGTTTTCATGGCCGTGACTGACAATAGCGACATGTATCATAAATTATGCGGATGAGCTGGCTTTATCTGTTCTGGTCTTGCGGGTTTTGGTGGTTTTGCAGCTACTGGTAGTGCAACAACAAGCTGGTTTTTACATCCCTGCTGGTGGCGGGGGGTATCCTGAATCGGCTTATGGTGTCGATTTTCTCATAGAAATCATCATTTATAGGTGGCGGATTGGTCCATCCACCTGTTTTTCTTATGCATCGGCGCTTTCTGGTCCGCTTGTTTGCCTGGACCAGACATGATCATTGGTCACAGTTTATTTGCTGAGGAGTATATCAAACTGACCGGGCTCTGGATGGCAATGACACCATCGCCGACAGACAGCTTAGAAACAAGGCTCCAGAACTGCTCACATCGGACACCGGCTTACGTCGGATAGGCGCCGCTTTTATTTTGCAGGCCAGACCATATTCCCTTGCACATCATCTTCAACTGGGACAGGCGTCTGTTTTCATAGACCAGGCTGGCAAAAAAGCGGATGCTCATCCCTGCCAATAATCTTTTTTTCCATGCAGAGGATACATAAGGCTTTTTGCAGAACAGTAAGGTGTTTCTGAAATAGTAGTAGCGTCGCAGCGGAGAATAATGAAAGAAATTTAAATTCCACAGGCGCACAGGCGGTGCATCCGACAGGGCGTGGCCCATTTGCACTGCCATGCTGCCAAACAGTTGATAGCCCTTGCTTCTTGCCCGGAAGCACCACTCGGTATCGGTGTAATCGACAAACATGCCGTCGTCGTATCGTAATGTATCAAGCCATGCTGCGGCGCATATCAGCATGCCGGACGTGATCAGGACATCGACTTCGACATAGGGTGTAGCCTGATCTTTACCCTCAGCGGGAACAATTGCCTGGATACCCTTGCTACCTTCCTTATAAAACGGAAAATACACTTTGTCGACTTCACGCCGGTCAAAGAAAGTGGGGCCGATGGCTGCGCATTTCACGCCTTGTGCGTGCAGCAGTTCATGCTGTGCCAGCAAGCTGGCAATCAGATGGTCTGGTGGTGCGCTGTCCTGATCAAAGGTCGCCACATAGTGTGCACCATCTTGTATCGCAGCTTCGAAGCCCTTGTTTAGTGCATAACCCAGGCCATAATTTTTGTCGAGCGGCAGGTATTGACACTTGGGTGTCGCTTGCCAGGCTATCTTGTCGCAACCACCATTGTCCACCAGGTAAAGCAAATCCACCTGCTCCTGCAGCCTGGCGAGCAAGGCCTGGAGAATAGGGGGCTCTGGAAAAAAGCCAACCACGACGGCAGCAATGCGTGGTCTGGATGAATCAGATGATGTGTATGTCATTTCATGCAAACAAGACGAATGGCTCAATGAGCGGTTTGGTTTTTCAGGTGCCGTTGTGCTGTCACATGCAACAGCATCCAATCCAGTATCACCCGGAAAGTCCATGCGAACGCGGCACCGACCAGGCCAAAAAATGTTGCGAGAAAATACAAGACAGCAATATACAAGATCAATTCAATAAAATGAAATTGCGCAGTTATTTTTGTTTGTCCTTGTGCGTGCAGCAGGGTATGAGGCACCAGTGCGATACCGTTGAAAAAAGTGCCTGCTGCCAGGATCAGGGTGATCGGCAAAGCCTTGCTGGCGAATTCTGGTGACAACCACAGACTGAAACCCGGATAGGCAAGCAGGGCGACGGCAATGCACAGGCCCAGCATGATGAATGTCATGCGCCGGTAGTTTTCGCGATAACTGTTCTTCAGTGCCGGCATATCGGCCAGTGTCGCAAATAGTGGCAGCAGTGCACCACAGATGGCGATCGGTACCAGCAACATGCGCATCAGCGCTTCTTGTGGAATCGCATACACCGATAGTTTGTCGGCACCCACCATGGCGCTGACAAAGAAGCGGTCACCGAACACCATCAAGGGGCTGATGATGCTGGACACAGTGACCCAGAAACCGAACGACAGCAGGCTGCGCAGTCGTTTGGACAAAGAATTGTCTGTGCTGACCTGGCTGTCAGGTACGGCACTGTTTTTGGCAAACAGGTATTTATGCAATTGCAGCGCCCCACCGATGACAACCAGCAGGCGCGCCATGGCCAGGTAGAAGGCAATCGGCCACAGGCGCGGACCGTGCAATACGATCGCCACGGCGGGCAGGGTGAACATGCAAAACCCGAGAAATATCTTGTTCAGGTTGGAGGCACGAAATCGTTCCAGGCCTTCCATCGCGCCACGCAGGCCGCTGGTGATGGCACTGGGTATCACACCCAGTGCGGCAATTTCAAAGGCGATTTGTGCATCATGTTGCAGGGGCAGGCTGATTTTCAACCAACTCTGTGCCAGGTGCGGTGCCAGGATGATCATGATCAGTGTACCTAGCGCACCGGTGGCTGCAGTCAGTAGCAGCCCTGCCTTCAAGACGGAGGGAATAGACTGGAACTGCCCGGCAGAGCGCAGCTTGCTGATTTCATAGGTAAGCGCGCGGCCAGTGCCGAAATCAAACAGGCTGAAGTAGCCTATCAGCGCCCAGATCAGGGTCAGCACACCAAATGCTTCATTGCCCAATTGCCGCAAGGTGTACGGGGTAAAGGCTGCCGCTGCAATGAGCGGCAGGCCGTTACCCAGCAAATTCCATATGGTGTTTCTTTTAAGTGACATGAATCAGTAATGTGAGTCCGCTGGCTGTTGTTCTGCTGCCTGTAGTCCTGCGGTCTGTTGTCATGCGGTTTGTATTGCAGTCTGTGTTGCAGTCTGATCCAGGCCCTGCATGCATTCCTGCAGGCAGTCTTGCCAGTGGGGCAAATTCAGGGCGAATTGGTCTTGCAACTTTTGCGTGCCCAGCAGTGAATTATGTGGCCTGCGTGCCGGTGTCGGGTACTCTCTGCTGCTGATGCCCGTTAGCGCCGGGGGCGCTTTATTCAGCTTGTTTTGGCGGTCGGCCTGGGCGACGATGGCAGTAGCAAATTCAAACCAGTTGGCTTTACCCGCAGCACTGAAGTGATACAGGCCAGCATGCTCAGCCCACCAGTCGGCTGGGGTGTTTGCCTGCTGCAAATCGGCAAGCAGGCTGCAACTGGTTTCTGCCAGCCATGCCGCAGAATTGGGGGTGCCCCATTGATCATTGACGATGCGCAACTGGTCTCTTTCCCTGGCCAGCCTCAATATGGTCAGCAAAAAGTTCTTGCCGTGCAGCGAATACACCCAACTGGTGCGCAAGATCAAATGCCGGCAACCGCTGGATTGTATGGCTTGTTCGCCGGCCAGCTTGGTCTTGCCATAGACATTTTGCGGATTGGTCGCATCGGTTTCCAGATAGGCGATTACCTGGCCATGCTGGTCAAGCTTTTCGCCGTCAAACACATAATCGGTTGAATAATGGACCAGGCCCGCCCCTAGTTTGCGTGCTTCTTCCGCCATGATAGCCGGTGCTTCGGCATTGACGGCATGGGCCAGTTTTTCTTCTGTTTCAGCCAGGTCAACGGCGGTATAGGCGGCAGGATTGATGATCAGGTCAGGTTTGAATTCCCGTATGCACTGGCACAACTGGTCAGGATTGCTCAGGTCCAGTTCATTGCGCAATGGCGCATACACACTACCCTGTTGGCTCCACTGGCCCAACTGGCTCAATTCGCCCAGTGGAGCATGCAGCGCATTGCCTAGCTGACCGTTGCTACCTGTCAGTAAAATCCTCATTCAAAGACCTCGGCTTCTGCCAGCAGTTTACCCAACTGGTCTTTACCGGACTGCAGCGGTGTGCCGTTCAGGGGCCAGTCTATGCCGAGGGCCGGGTCATCCCAGCGCAGGCAGCGTTCATGTTCCGGTGCCCAGTAATCAGTGGTTTTGTACAGGAATTCGGCACTTTCACTCATGACCAGGAAACCATGGGCAAAACCTTCAGGCACCCACAACTGACGCTTGTTGGCGGCTGACAGAATCACGCTGGTGGATTGGCCAAAGGTGCTGGACGATTTGCGCAAATCCACCACCACATCGAATACTTCACCGGCAGTCACGCGCACCAGTTTGCCCTGGCTCTGGCGTATCTGGTAATGCAGGCCGCGCAAGACATTGTTGGCGGATTTGGAATGATTGTCTTGCACGAAGTTGGCATTCACTCCGGTCAGTTCGGCAAATTTCCTGGCATTGAAGCTCTCGTAAAAAAAGCCGCGGTCATCACCAAATACGGCAGGTTCCAGTATCAATACATCAGGGAGCCCGGTAGCTAACACTTTCATCTGTCAATACGCTTTCTTGTTTAAAAGTTGCAATAAGTATTGGCCATACTCATTTTTTTTCAAAGGCTGTGCCAGTTTTTCCAGGTCGGCATCGGTAATGTAATTGCGATAGTAAGCAATTTCTTCCGGACAGGCGACTTTCAGGCCCTGGCGTTTTTCTATCGTGGCAATAAACTGGCCTGCTTCCAGCAGGGATTCGTGGGTGCCGGTGTCCAGCCAGGCCATGCCCCGGCCCATCAGTTCCACGTTCAGCTTGCCCTGTTTCAGGTATACATTGTTGACGTCGGTAATTTCCAGCTCACCACGTGCGGATGGCTTGATGTCGGCGGCGATATCACAGACTTGCTGGTCATAAAAATACAGGCCGGTGACCGCGTAATTCGATTTCGGTTGCTGGGGTTTTTCTTCTATGCTGATGGCCTGGCGCTTGCTGTCGAATTCGACCACACCATAGCGCTCAGGATCATGCACGTGATAGGCAAATACCGTCGCGCCATGCTGCTGTTCGTCGGCCTGACGCAACTGGGTTTCAAAGTCATTACCGTAATAAATATTGTCACCCAGGATCAGGGCTGATGTGGCATTGCCGACAAAAGAGCGGCCAATCACAAATGCCTGTGCCAGTCCGTCCGGTGCAGCTTGCACCGCGTAACTGATATTGATGCCCCATTGTGAACCGTCACCCAGCAATTCGGAAAAACGCGGTGTGTCCTGTGGCGTGGAAATGATCAGGATATCGCGCATGCCGCCCAGCATCAGGGAGGTCAGCGGGTAGTAAATCATGGGTTTGTCATACACCGGCAGCAATTGCTTGGAAATGGCTTGCGTGACCGGGTACAGACGGGTGCCAGAGCCACCCGCCAGGATGATACCCTTGCGTGTAGTCGGACGGCTCATTCTTCCTCCTCATCCTCATTGTATTGCAGCGCCACCCATTGCAGGTATTCGCCTGACTGTACCTGTTTGGTCCAGACATCATTGGCCAAATACCATGCGACAGTTTTTTTCAGGCCACTGGCAAAGCTTTCTTGCGGTTTCCAGCCCAGCTCGCGCTCCAGCTTCCTGGCATCTATCGCATAACGGCGATCATGGCCCGGCCTGTCGGTGATATGTTTGATCTGGTCCTTGTAGCTGCCTGTGGCCTTGGGTTGTAATTCATCCAGCAATTCACACAGAGTATGCACGACGCTGAGATTGGTTTGCTCATTCCAGCCACCAATATTATAGGTTTCGCCCGGTTTGCCGGCTTCCAGCACGCGGCGGATGGCGGCGCAATGATCTGTGACATATAACCAGTCGCGCACCTGCAGGCCATCACCGTAGACCGGCAAAGCCTTGCCGGCACGGGCATTGGTGATCATCAGGGGAATCAGTTTTTCTGGGAAATGGTAAGGGCCATAATTGTTCGAGCAATTGGTCGTCAGTACCGGCAAGCCATAGGTATGGTGATAGGCGCGTACCAGATGGTCAGAGGCGGCTTTGCTGGCAGAATACGGGCTGTTGGGTGCATAGGGGGTGGTTTCGCTGAAAGCGGCATCGTCCGGCCCCAGTGTGCCATATACCTCATCGGTAGACACATGCAGGAAGCGGAAGTCTGCCTTGTCGTCGTCCTCCAGGCTCAGCCAATAGGTGCGGGCGGCTTCCAGCAACTCGAACGTGCCATTGATATTGGTGGTGACAAAGGCTGCCGGTCCGGTGATGGAACGATCCACGTGGCTTTCCGCTGCAAAATGCAGGATGGCGCGCGGCTGATATTCAAAAAACAGCGCGCACAACTGGGCACCGTCATTGATATCAGCCTGCACAAAGATATGCCGCTTATCATTTTTGAGGCTGGCAAGATTGTTCAGATTGCCAGCATAAGTCAGTTTGTCGTAGTTCAGAACAGGCTCATCTGACTGAGCCAGCCAATCCAGAACAAAATTGGCACCAATAAAACCCGCGCCTCCTGTGACGAATATCATGTCTCGCTCCTGTATTAATCGCTGAATTGCCTTGAACAGGCGATTTTACTTGAGAAGAGGCTGATTTTCTTGGTAAGTCAGGTTTATATAAAAGATATATAGGGGATATAAGGGGGGAATTGCCGCAAAAACCCCCGGGCTTCCGCTGCCGGAAGCCAGTGATGTTTCAATAGTATTAAGACAGTGCACTACCCTGTGACAGGCAGATCCAGGTCACGGTTGCTACGGTGTAGGCCAGCAAAAGCAGTGATATAAGTGAGAGTTTCATGGCTTTAACCTCCTTTTCTGGTGAGTTCCTACTAGGTATCTTAGGATGCACCGCCGCAAATTTCAGTATTGAATTGTTCTGATTTTGTTACCAAATGTGTTTTTTTGTACATGGATGTACATGTCTGCACACTCTGGACTGGCAAAAACAAAAATAGTTCGCGATTAACCCTTGAAATGGTGTGTGTATACCCTCATTTGCGGGGGTAATGTTAGTTTTTGATTGGGAGAGTAAGAATGCAAGAGCAAGAAAACCAGCAAACGGAGAAAGTTGAAGTGACCGGTACACCGCCGGAAGCACCACAAGAAACCATTGTTCAACCGGAAGCTGAAACAGTAACTGTTCAGGATACATCTGCAAAGCAGATCGCCGAGCTTGAAGCAAAAGTGCAGGAATTACAGGATTCTTTCATGCGCGCCAAGGCAGAAGGTGAAAACATCCGTCGCCGCGCTCAGGAAGATATTTCCAAAGCACACAAGTTCGCGATTGAAGGCTTTGCCGAAGCCATGGTGCCAGTCAAGGATAGCCTGGAAATGGCCCTGAAGATTGATACTCCTTCGATTGAAGCGTTGAAAGAAGGCGTGGAAATGACATTGAAGCAATTAAGCGCTGCTTTTGATAAAAATCGTCTGACCGAGATCAGCCCTGTCCAGGGTGAAAAGCTCGATCCTATGAAGCACCAAGCGATTTCCATGGTGCCAGCTGAGCAGGATGCCAATACAGTTGTGACTGTATTGCAAAAAGGCTATACCATTGCCGACCGTTTGTTGCGTCCGGCTTTAGTGACAGTAGCGCAAGGAAAGTAAGAAAAGCGTAAAAAAACACGCGGAAATAGCTAGAAAAGCCTTGAAAAGCGCGTTTTTTACCTTATATCCGAAACAGACGAGTCAGATTGAGCAAAAAAGCAGACTGACTCACCAACATTGACAAAAAAATCGACATTCTGAGGGAACTATCATGGGAAAAATGATTGGTATTGATTTGGGTACAACCAATTCTTGCGTTGCTATTATGGAAGGCGGTCAGCCAAAAGTGATCGAAAATGCAGAAGGCGCGCGTACTACGCCTTCCATTATTGCGTATCAGGAAGACGGCGAAATTCTGGTTGGTGCATCTGCGAAACGCCAGGCTGTGACCAATCCGAAAAACACGCTGTTTGCTGTAAAGCGTCTGATCGGTCGCAAATTTGAAGAAAAAGAAGTGCAAAAAGACATCGGCCTGATGCCTTACACCATTTCCAAGGCAGACAATGGCGACGCCTGGGTATCCGTGCGCGACAAACGTTTGGCACCACCACAAATTTCCGCTGAAGTTCTGCGCAAAATGAAAAAAACCGCTGAGGATTACCTCGGCGAAGAAGTGACAGAAGCGGTCATTACCGTTCCTGCTTACTTTAACGATGCACAACGTCAGGCCACCAAAGATGCTGGCCGTATCGCCGGTCTGGATGTCAAACGCATCATCAATGAGCCAACAGCAGCTGCGCTGGCCTTTGGTCTGGACAAAAAAGAAAAAGGCGATCGCAAGATTGCCGTGTATGACTTGGGCGGCGGTACTTTCGACGTGTCCATCATTGAAATCGCTGACGTCGATGGCGAAATGCAATTCGAAGTATTGTCCACAAACGGCGATACTTTCCTCGGTGGTGAAGATTTCGATCAACGCGTGATCGACTACATCATTGATGAATTCAAAAAGATCAATGGTCTGGACCTGTCCAAAGATCCTATCGCCCTGCAACGTATCAAGGCTTCTGCCGAACGCGCAAAAATCGAATTGTCGAGTGCGCAACAGACAGAAATCAACGAGCCTTACATCGCCATGGCAAACGGCGCACCTGTGCATTTGAACCTGAAAATCACACGTGCCAAGCTGGAAGCCCTGGTGGAAGAACTGATCCAGAAAACCATTGATCCATGCCGTATGGCGATCAAGGATGCAGGCGTGAAAACGACTGACATCGACGATATCATCCTGGTCGGCGGTATGACACGCATGCCTAAAGTCCAGGACATCGTCAAGGAATTCTTTGGCAAGGAACCACGTAAAGACGTGAACCCTGATGAAGCCGTGGCCGTCGGTGCTGCGATTCAAGGTTCTGTCCTGTCGGGTGACCGTAAAGATCTGTTGTTGCTGGACGTGACACCTTTGTCCCTGGGTATTGAAACCCTGGGCGGCGTCATGACCAAGATGATCCAGAAAAACACGACCATCCCGACCAAGTTCAGTCAGGTGTTCTCGACTGCTGACGACAATCAGCCTGCAGTGACCATCAAGGTGTATCAGGGTGAACGTGAAATCGCCGCTGGCAATAAAGGCCTGGGCGAATTCAATCTGGAAGGTATTCCACCATCGTCCCGTGGTACACCACAGATTGAAGTGACTTTCGACATCGACGCCAACGGTATATTGCACGTAGGCGCGAAAGACAAAGCCACCGGCAAGGAAAACAAGATCACCATCAAGGCCAACTCTGGCTTGACGGAAGAAGAAATCCAGAAAATGGTGAAAGACGCTGAACTGAACGCGGAAGAAGACAAAAAGGTCAAGGAATTGGCCGAGTCCCGCAATCAGGGCGACGCTTTGGTGCATTCCACCAAAAAAGCGCTGGCTGAGCATGGCGAAAAACTGGAAGCTGGCGAAAAAGATAAGATCGAAGCCGCCATCAAGGAACTGGAAGATGTATTGAAATCCGGTGACAAGGCCGAGATTGATACCAAGCTGGGCGCATTGTCCACCGCATCACAAAAGCTGGGTGAAAAAGTTTATGCCGACATGCAGGCACAACAGGCCGCTGCAGGTGCCGCCGGTGGTGCGGGCGCTGCCGGTGCAGATGCCAAACCTAAAGATGATGATGTAGTTGACGCTGACTTCAAAGAAGTCAAAGACAGCAAGTAATACACACTGTGACGGGCTTGCCCGTCATGACTCGCCGGGTGGCTCGCTTTGCGGTGCCTGCCCGGCGTTTGCGCTTAAGTTTGATGCTTAAGTTAGATGCTTAAATTAGTGGCTTAAGTTCAAGAACAATACTGAGGTTAACAAGAGATGGCGAAGCGTGATTTTTATGAGATTCTTGGGTTAGGCAAAAACGCCACCGAAGACGAAATCAAAAAGGCTTATCGCAAAATGGCGATGAAGTACCATCCGGACCGTAATCCTGATAGCAAGGTCGCGGAAGAAAAATTCAAGGAAGCCAAAGAGGCTTACGAGATGCTTTCCGACAGTCAGAAACGCGATGCCTACGACCGTTATGGTCACGCTGGCGTAGACCCGAATATGGGTGGCGGCGGTGGCGGTGGCGCAGGCGGCTTTGCCGATGCCTTTGGTGATATTTTCGGCGATATTTTTGGTGGTGGCCGCCGCAATGCCGGCCCGCAAGTGTATCGTGGTGCCGATTTACGCTATAACCTGGAAATCTCGCTGGAACAGGCCGCCAACGGTTTCGATACCACTATCCGCGTACCAAGCTGGGATGAGTGCGATACCTGTCATGGTTCTGGTGCCAAACCTGGTACCTCACCGGTTACCTGTACCACTTGCGGTGGGCATGGCCAGGTGCGTATGCAACAGGGTTTATTCAGCATCCAGCAGGCTTGCCCGAAATGTCATGGCACCGGCAAGATGATCCCCGAACCATGCACCACCTGTTCTGGTGTTGGCCGTATCAAGCGCAACAAGACGCTGGAAGTAAAGATACCAGCGGGTATCGATGACGGCATGCGCATTCGCTCTTCCGGCAACGGCGAGCCTGGCGTCAACGGTGGTCCTCCGGGCGACTTGTATGTGGAAATCCACATCAAGCAACATCCGGTATTCCAGCGCGAAGGTGACGACCTGCATTGTGAAATTCCTATTTCCTTTGTCAAGGCTGCACTGGGTGGCGACATTGAAGTTCCTACCCTGAGTGGCAAGGCATCGTTCACCGTACCCGAAGGTACGCAGTCAGGAAAAACTTTCCGTCTGCGCAGCAAGGGTGTGAAAGGCGTACGTTCCGGCTATGCTGGCGATCTGTTCTGCCACGTGGTGATAGAAACACCAGTCAAATTGACAGAAAAGCAAAAAGAATTGCTGCGCGATTTTGAAAAATTGACGGTGGAAGGTGGTGCCAAACACAATCCGCAAAGCAAGACCTGGATGGACAAAGTGAAGAAATTTTTTGAATAAAATATTTCCGTAGAACCTGTTTAGGATCTGTAGCGAGCGAGCGTCAGCGGGGTGAAGAGCAGCGCAAAAAGCGGAATGTACTCAAGTACATGAGCATTTTGAGCAGCACATGAGCCCTGATCACGCACGCGCAGTAAGATCGTAAGCAGGTTCTTAACACCTGAAAGCCTGCCGAAACCACTTTCGGCAGGCTTTTTTGTTGCTGTCCGTCAGTTACTTTGACGCTGCTGTTGCCAAGGCAGGCATTTTACAAACGTATAAGCTTGCGTTCTGCTACTATGAGATGACGATATGCGCCTACAAACTGACACTTGTTTCCAGGATTTTTACCGCCCCAATGGACACACCTCATTCTGGATTGCCATATAAATATCCGAAGCTCTTTGCCTTGGTGGCGGCGCTGATTGTATTTCTCGGTTTGTGGGTGATTGATCACAATGAGCGCGAGCTGGGGATACAAAAGCAAAAAGTCGAAGTCATAGAAAAACTGTCTGTGCTGCGCGCCAAACTGAGTGCAGGCATGACATCCAACATCTCTGCCGCACGGGTACTGGCGATCACCTTTGCCACCAAACCCAGTTTAAGCGAACAGGAATTCAAGGTACTGGCAACCGAGGTCGCCAGTGGCAATTCCAGCATACGCAATCTGGTGCTGGTCAAAGGTACCATCGCCAACTACGTGTACCCCTATCTCGGCAATGAAAAAATGGTGGGTGTGGATTATCGCAATCTGCCCAAGCAATGGCCAGTCTATCAGCGCATGATGGAAGACCGTACCATACAGGTCGCCGGACCACTGAATCTGGTACAGGGAGGTGTCGGGCTGGTGGTACGTATTCCCGTGTACATGCATGAAAACCGCGACGCATTTTTAGGCTCGGTTGCGATGGTTGTCAATTATGAACCTTTGATGGAACTGGCTGGCCTCAGCAAGGTACAAAAAGAAATCAACCTGGCTATACGCGGGCGCGATGCTCTGGGCAGCAAGGGCGAGGTTTTTTTGGGGGATGGCAGCTTGTTCAGCGGCGATGCAGTGACCCAGACCATCGTCCTGCCAGGTGGTAGCTGGGAACTGGCAGCGGCACCCCATGGCGGCTGGCAAGGGGCCAGCAGGCTGTCAAAATTCTTTGAATTTTTTGGTTTTGTCTTGTGCGTCATGGCCTGGCTCATCAGTTACCAGTCGATTTTGCGACGTCGACAGCGTGATCTCAATGCTCAGGAATTGCGTGAAAGTGAAGCACTGCTGCGCTTGCGCAACGAAGCCTTGAGCGCCACATCGCAAGGGGTCATGATTACCGGCCCGGATGGACAAGTCAATTACGTCAACCAGGCCGCCTGTCAGTTAAGTGCCTATCGCCAGGAAGCGCTGTATGCAAAAAAACTGGATGAACTGTTCGTCGATGCCAATGGCCCGCTATTTGACCTGGGCCAAGCCACCAGCGCTTCCGTCCTGCGCGAAATTCTTCGCGACAGCGATGCTGGCAAACAGTTTTGGCTGGAATTATTGCTGACCCCGGTACATGACCAGGATGGCAAGATCCAGCAATATGTGGTCTTGCTCAGAGATATCACGGAAAAGAAACTGGCAGAAAATGAGCTGGAAATTGCCGCCATGGCATTTGAAACCGAAGAAGGTATTTTCATCACCGACCCCGCATTGAATATCCTGCGCGTCAATCGCGCCTTCACCCGTATTACCGGCTATCAGGCCAGCGAGGCGGTAGGACAATCCCTGCGCCTCATGCAGTCTGGCCGGCATGACGAATCCTTCTACCAGCAGATGTGGGAAGATATTTTGCACTCGCATCGCTGGCAGGGCGAGATCTGGAGTCGTCGCAAAAACGGTGAGGTTTATTCGGAACGCCTGGTGATTTCTGCGGTGCTGGGTCCGGATGGCAAAGTCAGCAATTATGTCGGTTCATTCAGCGATATTACCGAACACAAGGCGTCGGAAGAAAAAATACACCAGTTGGCATTCTTTGATCCGCTGACAGGTTTGCCGAACCGCCGTCTTTTGCTCGACCGGCTGAATCGTGCCCTGGCGGCGGGCCGCAGGCATAAGCGCTACGGTGCCATCCTGATGATAGATCTCGATAATTTCAAAACCCTCAACGATACCCAGGGCCACAATATGGGCGACATGTTGCTGACCCAGATAGGCAAGCGTATCCATGGTTGCGTGCGCGCCGACGATACTGTCTCGCGTACCGGTGGGGATGAATTTGTGGTATTGCTGGAAGGCTTGCATGAAGATCAGCAGCATGCCGCTGGTCTGGCAGAAAACGTCGCTGAAAAAATCCGCCTTGTGCTGAGCCAGACCATCAATCTTGGTCATATCGATTACGACAGTTCTGGCAGTATAGGCATTACCATGTTTGGTGTCGACACCATAGGCATCGACGAATTGTTGCGACGTGCCGATATGGCCATGTACCAGGCCAAGGCACTGGGTAAAAATAGCCTGCGCTTTTTTGACCCCAGCATGCAGGCAGCGCTGGAGTCGCGTACCGCCATGGAAAACGACCTCAGGTATTCGCTCAGTAATCGGCAATTGCTGCTGCATTATCAATTGCAGGTCAGCGCCCTGGGTGACGCTATCGGTGCAGAGGTATTGTTGCGCTGGCAGCATCCTACCCGTGGCCTGGTGTCACCGCTGGAATTTATTCCCCTGGCAGAAGAGTCCGGCCTGATCCTGCCTATAGGTTTGTGGGTATTGGAGACAGCATGCCTGCAAATCGCCAAATGGGCAGGCGACAGCAACACCTGTGCCTTGCAATTGGCGGTGAACGTCAGTGCCAGGCAGTTCCGCCATCATGGTTTTGTGGATGATGTGAAGCGCGTACTGCAGGAAACTGGTATCAATCCTGTGCTGTTGAAGCTGGAACTGACCGAGAGCGTGGTGCTGGAAGATGTTTCTGTCGTGATTGAAAAAATGCATGCAATCAAGGCGCTGGGCATAGGTTTTTCCATGGATGATTTTGGAACCGGCTATTCGTCCCTTTCTTACCTGCAACGCCTGCCTTTGACGCAACTTAAAATTGACCGCACCTTCATCCACAATTTACCGGATGATGTCAACAATGCGAATATCGTACGTACCATTATCAGCCTGGGTGCCAGCCTGGATCTGAACGTCATTGCAGAAGGTGTGGAAACCGAACAGCAGCGTGAATTCTTATTGCAATCAGGTTGCCAGGCCTATCAGGGCTACCTGTTTTGCAAACCAGTCCCCATAGAGCAGTTTGAGCTATTACTTGCCGCCAGGATACAGCTACAAAAAGCCGACAGCCCGAATTTCAAATCTCATGTAAGCTAGATGGAAGGCGAACGCAACCCACAGCACGCCAAATAGCTAACAGTGATTTGAATACATAAAAAAGGGGAGATAAATGAAGTTGAATACCTACGCAAAAAAACTGGCAGGACTGCTACTGATGGCTGGTCTGGTAGCACCGGTCTGGGCCATGGATGTCGCTGGCGTCAAGCTGGAAGATACCATGCAGGTGGGCGGCACAGAATTAAAGCTGAATGGTGCAGGCATACGCTACAAGGCAATTTTCAAGGTGTATGTTGCTGCCTTGTATCTGAAAGAAAAAAAGACCACGGTGCCAGATGTACTGGCGGCACAGGGACCACGTCGCGTGACCCTGGTCATGATGCGTGACCTGAGCAATGAAGAATTTGGTCGAGCTTTCATGGCCGGCATACACCAGAATAATGACAAGGCTGAAAAATCCAAAATGACTTCGCAGTTCATCCGTTTTGGTGAGCTGTTTGCTTCCGTGCCGGAATTGAAAAAAGGCGACGTCATGGCCATTGAATGGGTGCCCGGTGTAGGCACGTTGGTGTTGCTTAATAATAAGAAGATGGGCGAGCCCTATCCTGATCTGGCTTTCTATAACGCCTTGCTGAGAATCTGGCTGGGTGAATATCCGGTAGACAAGAGTCTTAAGAGAGCGTTGCTGGCAGAAGAGGATACACGCGGGCGCTGATCGCCATCCGATAACGCAGTTCAGTCAACCGCATAAGAAACGCGAGGGCTCAAGCCCTTGCGTTTTTTTTCGCCTCTCGCAGGTACATATTTGTTGCATGGCAATCTTCCCTGGAAAAGCGCTGTATATAAGTGTATATTACGCTTCTTCCTATGATTTTTAGCCTCACTATGCCAGCGTTGAATATATCCACCAGAATTTGCCGCCAGATAGGTCTGGCCATCGCCATAAGTACACTTACGGTGGCTGCCCATGCAGGCGAAGTGACCGTGTCTGCCGCTGCCAGCCTGACCAATGCCTTCAAGGAAATCGCCCAGAATTATCAGACGCAGTATCCTGAGGCCAAGGTCGCGCTGAATTTTGGTGCTTCCGGCGCGCTGTTGCAGCAGATTGCCAAAGGCGCACCGGTGGATGTGTTTGCCTCAGCCGACCAGGAAACCATGGATGCAGCAGAAAAACAGGGTCTGGTGGCGAATGCAGACAGGCGTGATTTTGTCAAAAATGCGCTGGTGCTGATCGTACCTGTCGACAGTACTTTGAATATCAAACGCCTGGATGATCTGAATCAGCCTGCTGTAAAACGCATTGCCATCGGCAACCCGGCCAGTGTGCCGGTAGGTCGTTATACCCAGCATGCGCTGGAAGCAGCCAAACTCTGGCCTGCGCTGGAAAGCAAAACCATCCATACCCAGAACGTGCGCCAGTCGCTTGACTATGTCGCCCGTGGTGAAGTCGATAGCGGCTTTGTGTATGCGACTGATGCAGCCATCATGAAAGACAAGGTCAGGGTCGCAATGGAAGTGCCGCTGAACATGCTGATCAGCTACCCCATCGCCAAACTCAAGGCAAGTACCAATGCCGACGAAGCCAGGCGTTTCATTGCCTATATATTTTTGCCTCAAAGCCAGGCCATATTGAATAAATACGGTTTTCAGAAACCATAAGGCTATTTGATGAATCCGGCATGGACTGCATTACTGTTGTCGCTGAAGGTAGCTGGCTGGGCCACGTTGCTGAACCTGATCGGCGGCATCGCAGTCGGCTATTTGCTGGCGCGTAAGCGTTTTCCTGGTCGTGACTTGCTGGATACCTTGCTGACCCTGCCCATGGTCATGCCACCTACCGTGCTGGGTTATTACCTGCTGGTGCTAATGGGGCGACGTAGCTGGCTTGGCGCATGGCTGCAAGACAATTTTGGCTTCAGCCTGATCTTCACCTGGCAAGGGGCAGTGATTGCCGCAGCCATTGTCGCTTTCCCACTGGTGTTCAAGCCGGCACGGGCCGCATTTGAAGCGGTGGATGGGCAACTGGAACAGGCGGCCCGGGTGCTGGGTATCTCTGAAATGGCGATTTTTTTCCGGGTCACCTTGCCGTTGGCATGGCGTGGCATTCTGGCCGGTGTCTTGCTGGCCTTTGCCCGCGCCCTGGGTGAATTTGGCGCTACCCTGATGGTGGCCGGCAGCATACCCGGCAAGACCCAGACCCTGTCGATTGCGGTGTATGAAGCGGTGCAGGCGGGGCAGGATGATGTCGCCAATACCCTGGTCTTGCTGACCTCTGCAGTGTGTATCGTGGTCTTGCTGCTGGCAGGCCGCCTGGCACCTGGCCGCATTCGCCATCAGATGCAGGGGTAGGCCAGATGCAATTTGACCTGCACATTCAAAAAACACTGGAATCCGGCAAGCGCCGTTTTGAACTCGATATTGCCTTCCGTTCAGACAGCCAGCGTCTGGTCATCCTGGGGGCGTCTGGTGCGGGTAAAAGCCTGCTGCTGAAAGCCATTGCCGGTTTGATGACGCCAGACAGTGGCCACATACGCATGGGTGGCACGACCTTGTTTGAATCTGCGACGCGCATCAATTTGGCGCCGCAATTGCGTCAGCTTGCCTACCTGTTCCAGGACTATGCCTTGTTCCCGCATTTGAATGTGGCGCAGAATATTGCGTTTGGCCTCAACAAGGGCTGGCGCAATCCGCCAGCGGCTATCCAGAACGAAAAAATTGATTACTGGCTGCAAGCCTTTCAATTGCAGTCGCTGGCCCGTCAGTTGCCACATGAATTGTCAGGTGGACAAAAGCAAAGGACCGCTCTTGCGCGGGCCCTGATTTCCGAACCACGGGCCTTGTTACTGGACGAACCCTTTGCTGCGCTGGACCAGTCACTGCGCGTCAGCATGCGCCAGGAACTTGACAGCCTGCAGCGGCAACTGCAAGTGCCCATGATACTGATTACCCATGATGCCGAAGATGCCAAAGTCCTGGGTGAAGAAATCATTCACTTGCAGGACGGATGCATTATTCCCGGCGAGATGGCGGCAGTTCCAGTCCAAACTGAAATCCGGAATAAGTCATGACGAATAAAAACAAAGCAATCAGTCTGCAAGGTTCAGTATGGATGACGGTGGATGGTGAAAACCTTGGTGGTCAGAGCCGCATTACCCTGCTGGCCCAGCTTGCCGAAAGCGGTTCCATCACCCAGGCTGCCAAGGCAGTGAAGATGAGTTATAAAGCGGCCTGGGATGCCATCGACACCATGAATAACCTGGCTGGTGAACCCCTGGTGGAACGCCTGACCGGTGGCAAGGGCGGTGGCGGCACGCGGCTGACAGCACGGGGTGAACAACTGGTGAGCAATTTCAAGATCATAGAAAAAGAACACCGTGATTTCATCGCACAATTAGACCGGCAGGCCGAAGGGATTGCCGATGATTTTTTACTGATCAGAAAAATGAATATGAAAACCAGTGCACGCAATCAATTTCTTGGCAAGGTCACGTACATCAAATTGGGTGCCATCAATGACGAGATAGAGCTGGAAATCGCCGGTGGACAAAAGATAGTCGCTATCATCACGCATGAGAGTACGCAGGAACTGGGCTTACAGCCAGGTGTCGAGGCTTTTGCTTTGATCAAGTCGTCATCCGTTATCTTGATGACGGATGACAGCGGTGCCAAGTTTTCTGCGCGCAATCGTCTGACCGGCACCATCTCGCGCATACAACCTGGTGCAGTGAATACTGAAGTCGTACTGGAAATGCCGGGTGGTGCAACCCTGGCAGCCATCATCACCAATGACAGCAGTAATCACCTGGAATTGTCTGCGGGTGGCATTGCAACTGGCATGTTCAAGGCGTCGAGCGTGATACTGGGTGTGGCCGGGGCGTGTTGACCTATCTTTTAGGCAAAGCATTCCCCCATAGCGCGGGCTGGCAAGGCGCGCGGCGCAGTCAGGGCGGGTGCCCCTGACAAGACGTGCAACACAGTCCAGCGCGCGCTATGGGGGGAACCCGGAGGGAATGGGTCCGAAACCTCGCCTGGCGTTGTTGTGCGTCGCTCACTTGGATCACCAAGCAGCGCTCCGCACGCCTAGCCAGACAAGGTTTCAAACCCATTTGCTTGCCTAAAAGATAGGTCAACACGCCCTAGTTAGAAACCCGCATTTATTCCAGCCTGAAAGCCAGGTCGCGATCTTGCGTGGCAACATTCCCGGCGAAATCGCTGGCATGGATGCGCAAGATATAGTCACCAGGAGTGAGCTTGCTGACATCCCAGTTACCTTTTCTGGCAACGCCATCCTTCACTGTGTTGCTGGCCATGTACAGGAAGCGGGTTTTCTTGGCGCCATGCACGGTGATGCCACTCTCTGCTGCATACAGTAGCTTGACCATTTCACGGTCAGGTGGCAAGGCATTGAATTCCATGGTGATGCGCGGGCTTTCATAGCCAGGTATGGGGCTGCCATTGGCGTACAGGACTTGGTAGCCCAGTTGATACAGACCCAGGCGGCGACGTTTGGCATTGCCATCCACCTGGTCATAGGCATCGACGACGATGCCGTACTCTTTTACCTGGCTCGATAGCAGCAGGGGGCCTTTTTTCTTTCCTTTGACTTCATTACCATTGCCATCGACGATGGTGATTTCTTCTATCTGCGGGGCGACAGTATCAAGCAGGCCAGGCAAATTCAATTTCAGTGGATTGATTTTCAAGCCTGCATGATTGTGTTCCAGATGGACATGGAACATGCGGTTGATACTACCCAGTGCTTCCCCCGTCTTGAAGCGAGTACCGCGCCGGATGCGTACGGCAAAGGGTTTGCCATCTGCCAGCGTCTGTAGCTGGAATTTTTCTTCATCCAGCACTGCATTTTTTGCCGTGCGCCCCACCTTCATGTGGATGTAAGCCATGCTGTCTATCTTG
Source organism: Undibacterium sp. Di26W (assembly GCF_049340265.1). Lineage (NCBI taxonomy): Bacteria > Pseudomonadati > Pseudomonadota > Betaproteobacteria > Burkholderiales > Oxalobacteraceae > Undibacterium > Undibacterium sp. Di26W. The sequence goes on along the minus strand of NZ_JBMPOR010000010.1, from coordinate 116,084 downwards.
AAGCCTTCGCTAAGCCCATTGAAGCCCCAACTGCTGCTGGTGCCGCGCACTTTTTCGTTGGCGATGGCATACACGGTTGTGCCCATGTTTGCCTGTACATCCAGGCCGCCATGGAAGTGGTCGCGACTTTCACCCTCATAATTGCCACGTACTTCGCCCATGGTGCCTACCACTTCATGCGGCGATTTCTGTGGTTTGATGGGCCATGGGTAAGATTTGATGTCATCGTCGAGGCGGGTATTCCTGATCGTCTGCAAAGTCGCTGGTGCTGCTGGTTTCCTGGCTATCCCGGCATCCATAGTGCCGTGGGCACGTATTCTCAGCACCTGCAAGCGCGCTGAATCGCTGACAAACAAAGCGCCCTTGTCATTCAAGCCTATGCCGGTGGGCTGGAGCAGGCGTGGCGTGGTGTCGTCACCGGGTTCAAAATTGATGCCCACACCTGTTACCCCGCGCATCTCACCTGTGGAGGAAATCTGTATGATGCGACCCTTGCCACCTTCGCCAACGTACAGATGGTCATCATAAGTGGCAACAATGCTCAGGGGGCGGCGCATCAGGGGGTGGTCTTCGTCATCAAGAGTGCGGGTAATGGTGCTGACCTGGCCATCTTTGCTCAGCCTGCGTATGGCGTCGTTCTTGCTGTCCGCGATGAATATCTCCCCCTTGCTATTCAGGGCCAGCCCGGTGGGTGTATCAAACAGGGCAGTTGCTGCCGGTCCATCCAGATAACCAGAGCCATCGCCACCGGCAAGCGTGCTGACCTGACCATCCGGGCTGATTTTGCGCAGGCGGTCATTGTAAGTGTCGGCCACATACACATTGCCCGCTGCATCAACAGCTATGCCCACCGGTCCATTGAATTGTGCTTCGCTACCAGCGCCATCGCGATAACCGGGTTTGCCATTGCCTGCCACCGTCGTCACGATGCCTTCCGGGCTGATACTGCGTATGGCATGATTGCCGGTATCGGCCACCAGTAAATTACCCTTGCCATCCAGCGCAATGCCAGACGGCGTATTGAAAGCTGCCTGCTCTGCCTTGCCATCAGCAAAACCCTCGACTGCGCCTGCGTAGGGGGTGACTGCGCCATCCACGCTGATTTTCATGATTTGATTATGCTCACCTGCATCGCTGACAAAGATATTGCCCTGCTTATCCACTGCGACTGCATAGGGATCAGAGAAATAACTGGCATCGACATCTGGTACGCCTGCATACACATCCAGCTCTGCTTGCCAGTCAAATGAAGTGGCAACAGGCTTTTTAATCATGCCAACTTTAGCCAGCAAATTTTCAGGCGCAATGCTGGCTGTGTCCTTGCCCAGATAGCGTACCAGCCCCAGTATGATGGCGAGCACAGCAGTAACAAACAGCAGGCGTATGACAATGGTTCTGAACATGGGGCAGGTAAATTGTTGGTCGGCACAAGTCGTGCAGCTTAGCCCAAATACCCAGGACTTGCCATCACCTGTATTGGCATCCTGCGCAGAAAAACCTTAAATGCATTAGCATCTGTACTTTATGCCTACGGGCCAGATCACACGTCAGGAAGGAAACACCATGTCCAACTCTGCAATCAGCAATTTCCCCATCAATAAAAAATGGCCTGCACAACATCCTGAACGCTTGCAGTTGTATTCACTGCCCACGCCAAACGGTGTCAAGGTATCCATCATGCTGGAAGAAACGGGTTTGCCGTATGAACCCCATCTGGTCAATTTTGAAACCAATGACCAGATGTCTACAGAATTTTTGTCATTGAACCCCAACAATAAAATCCCCGCCATCATTGATCCACAGGGTCCCGGGGGCAAACCGCTGGCCTTGTTTGAATCCGGTGCCATCCTGCTATACCTGGCTGATAAAACCGGCTTGTGCATTCCCACTGATGCGGCAGAGCGTTATGAATGCATACAATGGCTGATGTTCCAGATGGGCGGCATAGGCCCCATGTTTGGACAACTTGGCTTCTTTCATAGATTTGCCGGCAAGGCCTACGAAGACAAACGCCCGCGTGACCGCTACGTGGCAGAATCCAAACGCCTGCTGGGTGTGCTGAATCAACGTCTGGCGGATCGCCAATGGATCATGGGTGACAGCTATACCATCGCCGATATTGCGACTTTTCCGTGGGTGCGCAATCTGATTGGTTTCTATGAAGCGGCTGATCTGGTGGGTATCAATGATTATCCACATGTACAACGTGCCCTGGCCGAATTTGTCGGGCGTCCGGCGGTGCAGAGGGGGTTATTGATACCTGGAAGGTGATCTGTAATTTCAACTTCGAGATTATAAATCACAAATAGCCATTTTTTGTAATGCTGTCCTGAAAGTATTTGTAAATTAGGTTATGCGGTGTAAAAGAATTTCTCAAGCATAGGCTGGTATGTAGTCAATGCTTGGGATTCTATTACTGACCACTAAGATTCCTCATAGGTAATCATGCCTTTTTCCAGTACTACCATACGTTCAGCCATAGCAATGGTCTCAGGGCGATGTGCCACAATTACTCTGGTGAGCGATATATTTTTGATCGCGTTATTTACATCGCGTTCATTTGTGACATCAAGGTGGCTAGTCGCTTCGTCTAAAACCAGCAGCTTCGGTTCTTTGTAAAGTGCACGAGCTAAAAAAATTCTTTGTTTCTGGCCCCCTGACAGGCCTGTTCCAATATCTCCTACCAACGTGCTATATGCCATGGGCATGGCTAAGATGTCAGCATGTATTGCTGCTAATTTGGCACAAAATTCTATTTTATCTTTGTCAGGAGACGGGTCAAAGAAGCATATATTGTCACCAATCGATCCTGCGAACAAAACGTCATCTTGCATGACAGTGCCGAGAAACTGTCGATAATTCGATAAACCCAATTGCTGCAGCTTTACACCACCAATCAGGATTTCTCCTTCTGTCGGTTCAAGTAATCCCAGTAAAAGTTTCATTAGCGTGGTTTTACCACAACCCGACTGGCCGGTAATTGCAATGCATTGCCCAGCCGGAATGTGTAAATTGAAATTCTTTAAAACATATGGCTCGCTTTCTGCATATCGAAATGCCAGATTTTTGAATTCAATCGAAGGTTCAATGTGGCTGGTATCGATTTCAATCTGATCACCTGTTTCTTCCGCCTCGGTCAGCACAATGTCAGCTAGGCGTTCGCCATATAGCCGCATCATGCGAAGGTCGAATAATTGATTGATTAAACTCGTCATGCGATCACTGAATTGCTCTTTGTAACTGATAAACGCAAATAGCATTCCCACAGAAAAGCGATTATCCAATACAGCGAGGGCTGCTAACCAAATCACGACAATTCGCTCTGCCCCAAATAGAACTGTATTGGCTGTTTGATAGGCAACTGATAGTCTTGCAACTTGTAGGTCTGCATTGAACTGATCGGCCAGTGAATTCATCCAGCCAATTCGGCGTTCCTCAACTCGGTGAAATAGACGAATACTTTGGACGCCACGGACTGACTCAATGAAATGAGTTTGCTGTTTGGCGCCGTGAATAATTTGTTCCGATGTTGCTTCTTTCAGCATTCTGAATATAGCCCATCTCAGCAACACGTACAAAATTACTGCTATACATGCTACAGATGCCAAACTTGGGTTATACATGAGCATCATTGCAAATGTACAGACCACAAGCAACCCATCAATCATACCCTCCACAAATTGCGTAGTTAAGTTATGCTGTATTGTCTGCATGGAGCCAAAGCGAGAAACGATATCGCCAGTGTGTCTTTTCTCGAAATAAGGCAGTGGCAGTTTCATGAGATGGGCGAAAGTGTTTCCAAACCATTGAAAATTCAAATTTGTTGCCAACACAGTTGTCATCCATGCGCGTACGGCTCGAATTCCGGCTTGTAAAAGTACGAGCGAAAGGAAGCCGCAACTCAGTACGGTTATGAGGTCTTTGTCGGATGTCAATAAGGCATCATCAACCAGCCATTGCATGTAAAATGGAGCGACTAATCCGCATATCTGTAATGCCAAACCCAGGGCCAAAATTTGAAAGAGTCCTCTTTTTAATCCAACGATCCGTCCCATCAAAGACAAAATTGAGAAACTTTGCGTTTCTTCTTTTTTTTGAAAACCTTTGTTGGGCATGAGTTCGAGTGCAACACCAGTGAAATGTTTGTCCAATGTTGTTAGCAATAACTTTCTCTCACCCATGGCAGGGTCATGAATTACCACATACTTTTCCGACACAGACTTCAGTACAACGAAATGATTCATGTCCCAGTGCAATACGCATGGCAATTTAAGTTCAGATAGGTGTTCGATATCCAGCTTTAAAGGTCGGGCTTGCAAATGTAAACCACCGGCCATGGAGACGAGTCCCTTCATCGTCATCCCTTTTAGCGAAACAGAAAATCGTCTGCGCATGGATGCGATATCAATCTTATGACCCCAATAACTTGCAATCATACAGAGGCAAGCAAGACCACATTCTGCTCTTTCGGTTTGTAATAAAACTGGGAGGCGGCTATTTTTCCAGAAAGAAAACGATAAATTGTGATTGGTCATAAGGAGCAACGATGGTTTGTTTTTTTGAGAGGCGCGTCGCTTAAACATGCTTCTGGTCTGTATTTCTATTTGCGAATGATACTTGGAAAGGTAGAAAAAAGAAGATCGGGGTTGACGTTCCTAAGCCAGATATTTTCAAAGGCAATTTTGATATAGATGGCAAAATTATCAGTACCTGAATTACCTGCATGCGAAGTTCTTCATTCAATTACATCGAATATTCACTACATTAAATTTCACTTTTTATAAACGGCCTGAAATACTAAACAAAGGCTCAAGTACCCATTCATATAATCGTCTTTTATCCAGGATAATGCTGGCATCCACTGCCATGCCAGATTTTAGTGGAATCATTTCTCCGTAGACTTTGACATGCTGTTGTGCCAGAGCCAGTCTTATGCGATAAATAGGTTGACCGTGGTTGTCTCCCATTTGTGTTGGCAAACTTAGTTCTTCAGGTTTTAAAGAGGTGCGTTCTACTTCCCGCACTGTCGCGGCATATTGTCCAAATTTTTCATATGGATAAGCTTGAATGCGTAGCAGGACTGCCATGCCAGGTTTGATGAATCCTATTGATCTTGAGGGAACGTATATCTCCGCTTCCAGTTTGGTATCAATTGGCAATATTGCCGCGAGCGTTTGACTTGTCGTTACTGATTGCCCTAACTCGGCATTTAGCGTAGTGATATATCCATCATGTGGTGCGACCACAAGAAATTCCCGCTTGGCTTCATTTTCTGTCAAATCTTGTTCAACACTTGATAGATTTCTTTCAATTGCCGCTGCATCACGGTGTCTTTGGACTTGCATATCGAGTAATTCGGCTTGTGCACTATTCAGGTCTCGGTAGTTACTCGATTTGATGCGATTTAACTCAGTCAGTCGTTGTTTTTGTTCTAAGAGTGCTGCTTGTCTGTCCTGAAGCTGCGCCGGAGAAATATAGTTTGTGCTTTGTAGTTCTGCATATCGTTTGAGGCTTTGTTCAGACAGTTCTAACCTCTGTTTTTGAATGGCAATCTGCTCATCGAGTTTGCGATTTTCATCCTCAAATCCTCTAATGCGAATTTGCAAGGCATTCAGGCGCTGTTGAGCTTGCTTGGCTGATTGTCTGATTTCTGCCCCAAAGCTATCACGACGACTACGTAATAAGTCGGATATGGTTTTTTGTGTATCAATACCTTTAATACTGTTGCGCTCGCTACGTAAGATAAACAAGACATCTCCTTGTTTTACCTTTTGACCTTCGTTGACGAATTTCTGAGTGATATTTCCAGATTGCATTGAAAAGATACGAGTTACACCAGTGCTGGGAGTGAGTACGCCTGATGCCTGTGCTTTACGTGTAGTGGAGAACAAAAAGAAAAAGGCAATCAGTGCACTTGCTATGACGGTGAAGATGACAGTCATCACCCGGAAGCTAAAAGACTTTGCCAGAATCACTGTTCCATATTGCTTACTGCTCAAATGCTCAACTGCGTTCTTGCGGAACAAAGGCAGAGTTTTTTTTGATGATTCTGGTGATTCAGGATGCATGTTAAAAAATACACTAAATTCAATAAAAAAACAGCTTGACACAATATTTAATGATTTGCAATACTGATGTTGTCACGACAATATTGTTGTGATTTTAATCTAATTTTTTTGGAGTTGTGAATGACTAGCTATATCGAATTGAATGATGCTGAATTGGATCAAATTTTTGGCGGATATGTCGGTGATGATGATCCGTCTGAAGGTGACTTTGATGGCCAAACGGTTGTGGTTACGGGAAAACGTTGTACTGGCGATACAGATGCTGAGGGCTGCGGCGGCAAGTAAGTAGTTAGTTAAATTGTCGAAAGAGATGATCAAAGATCATCTCTTTGTATATCTAGAATTATGAACAGAATACTTCTTGTACCCGGCACTCAAAGAGTTTTGCTTATCGATGTAAGCAAGAGTAAGTTCAGATCAATGAGAAAAGCGGAATTTAGAGAGAAATTTGGCTCACTAGAATTGCCCAGTCAAATTAAAAAAGTAGAATTGCCATTTTTGCCTCTGGTTACTTCAATTACCTATGAAATATCTGAAGACTCAGATTTTAATTTGATCAAACATATAGAGAATCTGATCCCATTGGACTGTGCTCCATATGCAACTCTGATGTGCCTTGGACAAACTGAAAAATTAGAGCGCGTAGTGCACGATATTTTAATGTTGGGGCATGTTTCGATTGATGTTCTTATTGATGTTTCAGATGTGTTAGATACTAGAGAATTCGGCAGAAATAAAAGAGTTCAAATATTCTATGAAGAATTAAACAAGGTATTGAATGCGAGAGATATGGGCACTGAAGAATTTGTCAAAATTCAGGAAAAGATGGGGACAAAGAAGTTAAGGGTTGCCCCGGATAGAATTGCAGATGTTGCTCAATTCGGTCCTGATTATGGCCACGTTCATATAAAAATCACAGATAAAATTTTAGGCTCAATAGGTCCTTATGGTTCGCCCTACCAAGAAGATTGGGTGGTGCTAGATATTCAAGATAGAAATGCATCGTTGGAAATGCTGCAAGGTCTGATGCAGACTACCATTAACTCAGAATATAAATGCAAGCAATGTGAATTAAGAGGTGTTTGCTTTAATTCTTTTAGTTTTAGAAAGACCACTTATGATGGTTTGCTCGAACCCGGAAATTGTGACTACGATCTCGAAACTGGATTGTTCGCATGAGTGAAGCCAAGTCGGTAGCTGAAGGATGGGATCCGTTAATGGCGAAAGTCAGTAGGGCCAATCCAATTGAAGATGGCATGCCTGTGGAGCTTGTCTACTTTAGACATTTAAATATTTATTTGCATGTTACGCACAGGACGAAACCCGCACTGCATGGAATCTTCAATTTACAAATTAAGCGTTAAATGATTATTCTTATTGGACATGAGCATGAATTCAATTTGTTAAACTTGGTTCGTACGGCCAGAAAATTAAATGTTGAATGTTCGCTGTTTCAAATTAAACCTTCAGGCCAGGATTGGGATGTGAGTATCCCCATGACTGGAGATATAGCATTAACACACAAGAAAACGGGATACAAGTTAAATGGTAGCGACGTAAATGGGATCTGGTGCCGGACATCTTCTTTTCCTGCTAAGTATGCACCTACACTCTCTAGCGTATCTGAATATTCCCGAACTTATGTTTCTTCAGAATGGCGTGTTGCAATGAGTGCTGTTTTTGCCTCTATCGACGCTAAATGGGCGAACAAACCACAGGTTATTAGTATTGCTGGCAATAGAATTCTCCAAATGCGTTTAGCCCCGCAGTTTGGATTGAAGGTGCCAGCATGGGTGGTTGCGAGTAGCAATAAAGAAATCGACGAGTTTGCGAGGTCTTTACCAATTAAAGAATTTATCGTAAAAGCTTTGAATGAGGGTGCTCCGAATGATTGCGGCGACGTCAATCCCAATACGATTAAAATTTCTGATCCTGTGGTTCAATTAGCTCCTGATGCTGGCAAGATTCCAGTGTTACTGCAAATGGCGATTAGTGCAAGAGTCATCATCAGGTCTTATGTCATCGGGAATAAGGTTTATAGCGCAGAAGGAGTAGTTGATCTTTCTGATCCTGTTTTTTTAGATTCAAGACTCGATTTATCTGACAAAAAAAAATACCCCTACGCAGTCCACGTCTTACCTACAGACATTGAGACTGCGCTTGTTGCGCTCGCAAGAAAACTTGATTTGACTTATGGCGCGGCTGATTTTCTTTTGGATGAAAATGGGGATTATTGGTTTTTGGAAATTAATCCATCTGGTCAATGGGCCTGGATTGAAAAGCAAACAGGATTGCCAATTTCAGCTGAAATAATCAAATTTTTATCGAGTACAGCTTCGAGCACAGGAACTCGAACTTGCCAGGAGATGCCAATTCTATGATTAATAATGAATATTAATTAAATGTTTCTTCCTTAGACGGACAAGTTAATCATCAAATTTAAATATGTAGGTAGTTGTATGAGATTTTTAAAAATTACACTGTTTTCGGTAAACCTTATTTTTGTAGTGTCAGTAAATGCCGAAAGCACAATCAGATCTGCCGAAATCGATAAGATTTATCAAGAAGACCAAAAAACTCGCTCGCTATTTAAACGAGGCGATGTCTATGACAGAGCGGCTGAGTTAAAGTCGGATGCTGCCCACCGGATGCGCTTGTTTGAGATGATGGTGGATGATTTGCCTTGGTCAGCCAAAGATTTTGCTTTGGTGTCGCGTATTTTTCAGCACACCAATACGGGTTCTGAAGCTGAAGAAAATGAGAGTTGGCGTTCTCAGGAAAATCATTTACTCGGATTTTTTTTCTCACGCAAGTCTGCTAGACTGGGTTTGTTGGATGATACCGGAAGTATGGTTGATCGTGTGAGTCGATACCTCAAAGCCAGTGGAATACCTGGAGAGTATGGACTGGAATTGGTATCAAGAACACCCCTTAAGGTTTGCCCCATCAACCCTAAGATAACAGACGAACAAAGACTTGATGCTGGGCTCCCGTTGAGACTGAATGAAATCATGAGTGAATTTTGTCATTGATTCGAAGTACGGGGGAATAGTGGACGACCAGCCAGAAGCATTAGTTTATCGGAGCTTTCATCAACAAGCTGAGTGCATTAAAGTAAGTTCTCCAAATAGCAGGTGGGTTCATTGAAACCTGCCCCATCAGCGTAAGATCTTTTGTGCGAATAACAGCGCAGAATGGAAACCCTGGGGCATTTATTTCTGAAAAAAACTCAGTTGCCCCGCTGAGGTATAGAGGGCCATTCAGGTTTGTTTCTCTCACCTGCTTTTCTTTTACGACAAAGATAGTTTGCAGTTCGTTTGAGTAAGACTCGGCCAGACGAAAAAACAGAGGTTTTGACTCTGTGCATGTATCACATTCATCCATTAGGCCAACTACAATCAATAGTGGAGGGCTATCAGTCGTGACGTCTTCAATACGTATTTTTTCTCCTTTAAAATTTTCACCGATAATGAGTGATTTTGCGAAATACTTTTTACCCTGCATGTCGCTTAGCTTGTTTTGAGTTTTATCTGAATAGGGAAATATTTCTTTTGCGCTTTTCTTAAACCATAGAAAAATGTTTTTTCCATGGGCTAACAAAACAGATACCAAGATCATGGCTATATAACTGTTCGTCATCAAGGGGATGCTGTTCATGTTTTTCCCATGAATGTATTCAGCTATTGTAATGAAACTGCATATCAGAAGAAAAATATTCAATACATGTGTTATCTTTTGATCGCCACTAGCCATGCTTCCAAAGCAGTTGCAAGTTCTTAATAAATTTGCCCACTTCAACAGATAGTTTGTGGAGATCATGGTAATGAGCAAAATAGATCCTGCGACTGGTCCCGCTCCCCAATTACTTCCTAAAAGTAAATAAGACAAACATAGAATGAATGGCAAGTGGATTTTTTCAAAGATATTTAAAGAAAAAGTCAAACTGCTTCCTTGTTTAGTTCCTTCAAAAAGAGGGATATTTGGCTTATTGAATAAGGTTGTTAACAAAACGATGGTTGTGGTGATGCGTGCAAGCTCTGGAATAATTTCATATGTAATCATGAATGACTTTTATGGGAGAAAAGTTAGAATATTACCAATGGTAAATAAATTTTTATTTTTTGCAAAGATATTTCAGGGCTTAATTAAACAAAACTAATTTGTTTAAGCTGTATCCATGTAAAAGCAGAAGTGGCTACACAATGTAATTGCAGGAGAGTTGAGCTTTGGGCTTGCTTCGCAAGTAACCCTAACTTTAGGATTCAGACGCGGAATGAAGTTTTTTAAAATTGGACTGTTGTTGGCTCTTCTTTTCATCGAAATCTCGGTAAATGCTGAAGATATGAGCAGGTCTGCCGAAATCGATAAGATCTATCAGGAAGACCAAAAGACTCGTTCGCTATTTAAACGAGGCGACGTTTATGATAGACCGGCTGAGTTAAAGTCGGATGCTACTCACCGTATGCGTCTGTTTGAGATGATGGTGGATGACTTACCCTGGTCTGCTGAAGATTTCGCTTTGGTGTCGCGTATTTTTCAGCACACCAATACGGGTTCTGAATCTGAAGAAAATGAGAGTTGGCGTTCTCAGGAAAATCATTTGCTTGGTTTCTTTTTTGCCCGCAAAGCGGTCAGACTCGGATTATTGAATGAAGGCGGGGGCATGGTCGGTCGTGTTGACCGCTATCTCAAAGCCAGCGGAATACCCAGAGATTATGGGCTGGAACTGGTTTCAAGAACGCCACTTAAAGTGTGCCCTATCAACCCCACGATTACTGATGAGCAAAGACTGAATGCAGGACTGCCATTGAAGCTCAACGAAATCATGCTGGAATTCTGTCATTGATTTCTCAAATATGTGTCCTGCAAAAACAGTGCATCAGTCTTGCTCAATAATTTTGCGCAACGGGATTTCCGGCCTGATGGCCAGAAACGCATGTTTTTATGCAGGTAATGGTAGGGCAGTATCGTGCTGATGGGTGGTGTCCGCGTATGGGCAGTAGCTGCAATCATGCTTAATTCCATATCCACAGCAGGACGTTTGTTTCCTTCAAGTATTCATACTGCAGACTTGTTACACGATATGATAATTTTTCTCATGTCAGATTAGCCATGCTAGGATATATTAGGCAGCCAAACGCCAATACGGTTAGAATCTCGCCTGTCTAGAATAAATGGGCGAGAGCATGAGCACAACAAGCAACACTGGATTGACTCCACAGCAATTATTTGAAAACAACCGCAATTGGGCTGCTGCCATCACGGCAAAAGATGCTGACTTTTTCAAGAAGCTGGCAGCACAGCAAAGCCCTGAATACTTATGGATAGGCTGTTCTGATAGCCGCGTTCCAGCGAATGAGTTACTGGGGCTTTTGCCTGGTGAATTATTCGTCCATCGTAATATCGCCAACGTCGTCGTCCATTCTGATCTGAATTGCTTGTCGGTACTGCAATTTGCGATAGACGTGCTGGGTGTCAAACACGTCATTATCTGCGGTCACTATGGCTGCTCAGGGGTACATGCCGCCATGACCAGGCGCCGCGTTGGCCTGGCCGACAACTGGTTGCGTCATGTGCAGGATGTGCATCAAAAGCATGAAAAATACCTGGGTGAAACACTGTCTGTACAGCAAAGAAGCGAACGCCTGTGCGAATTGAATGTCATCGAACAAGTGGTGAATCTGTGCCAGACCACCATCGTGCAAGACGCCTGGGACCGTGGCCAGTCAGTCACTGTACATGGCTGGGTATATGGCTTGCGTGACGGTTTGCTCAGTGAGCTGGGTATGACTATCAGTTCAGCCGATGAACTTGCTCCGCATCTGGAATCCAGCCTGGCACGTTATGACGAAGTGGGCAAATAGGCGAGGCAATAAGCGAATTTCAAATTCATGTCACAGTAAATTATTGCTAAAACAGAGGGCTGCATTGCAGCAGCCATCTGTTTTTTTATACCCTGCTTACGTCCTGTGTCAAAAGAGATTTTGCTGGGTCGGGTAATCCATGCAGAGAGTTGCTGGAGCTATTCAAATGAAAATGCGAAAGAAAGCGGATTTACCCAGCAAACTTTGCCAGACTTGCGGTCTGCCTTTTAACTGGCGCAAGAAATGGGAAAAAGTTTGGGACGAGGTGAAATATTGCTCCCAGCGCTGCCGCGGTCATAGTCAAAGCAATAGCAAGCCACAGGGATAACGGCCACTACCAAATTGGAATACGCCATGCAATCTTCTGCACCCGCGACGACTTTGCGCCTGATCCTGGGTGATCAGCTCAATCCCGGGCATAGCTGGTTCAGCCAGGTCTCCGACGATGTGGTCTATGCCATCATGGAAATTCGTCAGGAGACAGACTACGTCCTCCATCACGCTCAAAAAATTATCGCCATCTTTGCCGCTATGCGCGACCTGGCTTCGCAGTTGCAAGCAGTGGGCCACCGCCTGCATTATCTGGCGATAGACGATGCAGACAATACGCAATCGCTGACAGCCAATCTGGATTGGCTGCTGGCACACTATCAGTCCAGCCAGTTTGAATACCAGGAACCTGACGAATTCAGGCTCGATGCGCAACTCGCCGCCTATTGCGATGCCAGCAATAGCAATTGCCGCATGTTTGGCAGCGAACATTTTTTTACTCGCCGTGATGAAGCTGCCATCCTGTTTGAAGGCCGCAAGAAATGGTTGATGGAGCATTTCTATCGACACATGCGCGTCAAGCACCAGGTCTTGCTGGAAGAAGCCAACAAGCCAGTCGGTGGTCAATGGAATTATGATCACGACAACCGCAAAGCCTGGTCAGGCATACCGTGGGAACCTGCAGATTTTCGGCCACGGCATGATCATTCAGTCTTGTGGGAAACCATACAGCATGCAGGCATCAACAGTTTTGGTGTAGCGAATGCAAGTAACTTTGCCTGGCCACTGAACCGCGCTGAAGCGCTGGCGCAACTCGACGCCTTTATCCAGTACGCTTTACCGCATTTTGGTGAATTTCAGGATGCCATGAGCAGCAAGTCATGGCGCTTATTCCATTCGCTGATTTCCTTTGCCCTGAATGTGAAAATGCTGCATCCACAAGACGTGGTCAGCAAGGTTGAAGCTGCACTGTGGGCGGGCCATGCCGCATTGCCTGCGGTGGAAGGCTATATACGCCAGATATTGGGCTGGCGCGAATATGTGCGCGGCATCTACTGGGCGCAAATGCCCGGTTATGAAACGCATAATTTCTTTGCGCATGAGGCGGAATTGCCGACCTGGTTCTGGACTGGGAAAACAAAAATGCGTTGCCTGTCCAGCACCATCAGCCAGTCGCTCGAACATGCCCATGCCCACCACATACAACGCCTGATGGTCATCGGCAATTTTGCCTTGCTGGCTGGCTTACAGCCGCAGCAAGTCCATCGCTGGTACCTGGGTATTTATATTGATGCGTTTGAATGGGTAGAATTACCCAATACCCTGGGCATGAGCCAGTTTGCCGATGGTGGTATGCTGGCGACCAAGCCCTATGTATCAGCAGCAGCCTATATCGACAAGATGAGTGATTATTGCAAGGGTTGCCACTACGATAAAAAGCAACGCACTGGTGAGCATGCTTGTCCCTACAATGCACTGTACTGGGATTTTTTTGCACGCAACGAAGACAAGTTATCCAGTAACCCACGCATAGGCATGGTGTATCCGCAACTCAGAAAAATGGATAAAGACGCTTTGCAGGCTCTGCGTGACAGGGCAACACAGATACGCGCTATGCTTGATGAACTATAAATCGCACACCAACGGCAGAGAACGTCGCAGATCCATTTGAAAGCGCCGAAGATGAATCCCATACAAGCAAACAAACTTTTGCTGTCCAAATGGACAGCGGTGCAGGTTGTTGCCAAACAAAAGCATTTTCTGGTCAGCAAAGTGTATTTACCTGTGCCGCAAGAAGAGCAGGTCGCACGTCATACGGTAATAGAGTTTGTCGAACTCGAAGCGGTCTACACCAAGGCCAAACGCAAGATCGCCTGGAAGGAACTGGCGGACACTACGCAGTGGAAGCAAGGTTGGTTGTGAGGCGGCTGCGGTATTGCGTTGGTATTGCGGTGGGATTGTTGTAAAGCGCGGCAGCAGCAGGCACTAAGCCAGCAGGCGATAACCGACACCGGTCTCGGTTAAAAAATGACGCGGCTGGGCTGGCTCCTGTTCCAGTTTCTGCCGCAGGTTGGCCATATAGATTCTCAGGTAATGACTGTTCTCTGATTGGTTCGGGCCCCATACTTCTTTCAGCAATTGCTGATGAGTCAAGACCTTGCCGGCATTGCGTGCCAGCACCGACAGCAAGCGGTATTCGATCGGGCTCAGATGCACCGATTGCCCGGCACGGTTGACCGTACGCAGGGCTAAATTCAGGCTGACATCACCAAAATTGAATACCGCGTCGGCCTGGGTTGACTGTGGCTGGCGACGACGCAAATGGGCATGGATGCGGGCGATCAGTTCAGCCGCCCCAAAGGGTTTGCTCAGATAATCATCGGCACCGGCATTCAGGGCGTCGACTTTTTCCTGTTCCTGGGTACGTGCTGACAATACGATGATGGGGACTTCGGTCCAGCTCCGCACATCGCGGATGACATCCAGCCCGCTCATGTCCGGTAAACCCAGATCAACGATGAGCAGATCCGGCTTGCGGGTGGCGCACGCAATCAAGCCCTGTTTGCCATTTTCTGCTTCAAAGACGCTCATGTCCTCGGCTTCCAGTACGGTGTTCAGGAAACGTCGGATCTGCTTGTCATCTTCGATCAGCACGATATGGATTTTGGTGTCACTCATGACGGGTCATTTTTTTGGAGAGGCTGGCGCGCAGGGAATAAGCAGTTACCGCAAATATAGCATTGATTGACTTGCTCATGGATGGCAGGCCCGGGTGTGATGATCCCGAATTTGCTGATGCTGCGCCAGGAGCAGCGCTTGCTGCTTTCAGGGAGGGGGGAGCGGAAACAGCAAGCCTTGTGTATGGAGAAACGCTGCTGTTCGTTACTATGCAGGTTTGGTTTTACGTTTTTTACTGGTCTTTTTTGCCGCTGGTTTGACTGGTTTTTTTGCGCTTTTCTTTGGCACCGCTGCTTGCCCGCTTACTGCCGTTTTTTTCGGTTTGGCTGCTGTTGCAGTTGCAGACGCGGATGCGGATGCCTTGGAATTGCCAGCATCGTCAGTATCAAAAGTCTGAGACTGAAAGGCAAAGAAAAAGGCGCGCCATTTATTGCCTGGATATTCGATGATCAAGGCACCGTCCTGATACACGCCATTGTCTTTCTTGTAGGAGCCATCATTACCCTGGTTCATGTGTATGTCATGGATGCCGTTGCCAGGGCTGAATTTGAAATACTGGTCAGCCTTGCCTTGCTCCGGACCCCATTTCGCGCCCAGCGCATAGATGACAGAACCGCTTTGTTGCATGGCCTTGATGACGGCAGTTTCCAGCAAATCCTTGAGATCATTGTCGGCACCAGGTGCATTGGGTGGCACCAGTTTCATGCTGCCGGTTTTGACGATGCCACTGCGTACATAATCCAGCGCCAGGCCCGCGGGTTTGGACGGTAGTTTTTTATAACCCGGCGCCAGTGCCTGTAAGTTTTTGGTATAAGTTTCAGGCAGGGATGTCGACGATAGAAACAGGACGGTGGACGGTGATTTCGGTGCTGATGATTTGACGTTGGATGCAATCCTGTGCAGAGTGGTGCCGCAACGTACCAGAATCTGGTAATGATCATCATCGGCGTCGCGCAGATGGCCGACAACAGTGCCTTTCAAAATGCCGTAAGTGCTTAATGCCATATTCATCTCCTCAAGGTTATTGCCTTTGTCAGCGAATGTGGCCAATGTCGCCAGTTCGGGCCATGTAGTGGCGCAGAGGTATTCTGCACCGAATCGCGGTATCAGGAAAATAGCACGCGATCACGTATCTTGAGTTGATCGCTATAACTGCTTTCCCACCATGCGTGTTCCCCCGCATTTTGCGGTGGCTTGGCCAGCACCAGCGGACTATTGGCGTCTTTGGAATTTTTTTCCTTGATCCTGAACTGGTAGTGATCAAACATGCGCAAGGCTTCGACGGTATACGACACGGCGACCCGCCGGTCGCGGATCAGCAGCAGGTTTTCGCCATTGTTATGGTCGGCGGATTGCGAGAAATTATAGGAACCCATATACACGCGTGCGGTGGGTTTGTCGAAGTCGATCACCACAAATTTATGGTGCATGCGGGTACCGCCGCCACCGCTCGGTTCTTCATGGAAGGGTGGTGGCGCGGTCTTGCCCAGTGCCGATGGATAGACTTCGGTGGATTTGCCATTCGGTGTGGTCAGCGACAGACCCGTCACTTCCTTGTCCGAGATACCATAGACAAACTTGGCCGGGTCGGTGGCCACTGTTTTGATCATGTCCTGTATTGAGCCTGGGGTCTGGTACAGGAAGGCCAGCGAAAACAGTAGCGACGATTCGGTCAGGGCGATGTCTTTGGTCACGTCATCCAGCGCAGCATTCTTGCTGCCGTGCGGAGAAAACGTCACCTGGGCATCGATCTTGTCCAGACCCAGGTTTTGCCAGTCTGCCGAAGCGCCGCTGGCAAAGCTGGCAGGTTTATTTTCCCAATAATTCTCAAATGCTGCCTGGAATAATTTCACAGGGCCATCGCCATGCAAAATGATGGCGTTGTTGGCCTGGACAAAAAAACCGCGCCAGCTGAAATTGGTCGAGCCACAGACCACACTATTGATTTGCTGGCCCTTGGCGACGATGGTTTTATTGTGTTGCAGTCCGCGCATGTGCTGACGCTGCACATTGCCGGCACCTGCGCTTGCGATCAGACGTGTGGTGGCTTGTGATTCTGCTGAATGTTCGTCTCCATGGCTACCGCTGTCATCGATGATGACACGCAGACGGTTGCCCAGTTTTTCCAGCCTTTCAAGCACACCGGGCTCATTCAGGTCATACGCCGCTACACTGACCTGTGCAGTGGAGTCAGCAATCGCATTGTCTAGCACTTCCAGTATGGCGCTGCGGGCTTCAAACCCCATCCAGGCCAGTGCTTCTTCTGCTTTGGGGTTGGTGGGTTTGAATGTCAACCCGTCATCTGCCTGGGCTGGCAGCAGGGTCGGTATCGCGGCGGCGGTGTAACGGTCAACAAACGCCTGGGAAGACACGAAACCCCGTGTGTAAGCCACATTCAACTGCCCCTCGTAGGTATCTCTCTGCAGCGCTATGTTGGCTTCTTGCGTTTCGCCATAGCTTAATTCACCAGTCTGCCCCATGAACACGGGGGTGACCCGATAGGTGAAACTACCCTTCATGTCGGCATTGCGGGGGAAGTGGATCCAGCGGAATTTCTGTATCGGCGACAGACGGGTGGACAGGCTTTCCGGATTGAAGTTACCGTCCTTTTCAGTAAACGACAGGCGATTCTTGACAGCAAAATATTGCTGCCCACCCGGTTCTTTGTATTCAATCGCAAAGCCGACAAAATCGGCACTGGGCTTGCCGGTTTTCCAGTTCATGCCCAGCAACAGCATGCCATCGCCACGATGCAGTTTCAGGCTGAAGAGTGCTTTGTCATTACTCGCAATGACTTCATACTGGTCCATGTCCATCCTTTCAAGTGGTGAGTTGTTGTCGCCTGGCTTGCATCATTTGACGGCGAAGCGCATGTCAATAAACCAGTCCTTACCATCCTAATGTAGATAGTACTTATTGCAAGCTAATTATTATTTTAATTACATGACTATTTGTTCATTATACGAGATTTGAT
Organism: Undibacterium sp. Di26W; assembly: GCF_049340265.1. NCBI lineage: Bacteria > Pseudomonadati > Pseudomonadota > Betaproteobacteria > Burkholderiales > Oxalobacteraceae > Undibacterium > Undibacterium sp. Di26W. The sequence continues at coordinate 98,229 of NZ_JBMPOR010000010.1, read as the reverse complement.
GACATGGATGTGACATAAGGTGACGGAGGCGGGAATCCACTGTCATGTGGTTTTGCCACGATATGAAGATAGAATATCTTTTATTAATTCGCCACATTTGAGAGCAGGGATTAAAAATGACAATGCAGCAACCTGATCAACTGATTAGCAGGTATAAGGAGAGCAATTTTGACGGCTACTATCTGTATTCCGTTATTACCGGTGATCCCCAGACTAATTATGGTTGGGGCGAGGAATACAAATTCCTCAGTGTTCCAAAAATCGGCCCAGAAATAATGTCTTCACTTTGGCGTGGCCATCTTAGTCATTATTTATTGGACGAATGTGGCGAGATTTTTTTGCGAGGATTTGAATATCCTCTACCGCGTATTCCATTTTGCGACATCAGCAATGAAAAATTGACGGGCGATTTTTACCTTGTGTTCAAGAAGAATTTTTATGAAGATCGGATCTATGTTCCTTTTAAAAATGGAAAACTAATTGCTGATGTATCGCATTGGATAAGAGAAAATACTGGACGCACCAAAAACTCTTGGTTGCAAAAGATCGATGAGCAATTTTTCGATGAAAATTCCTGTATGGTATTGATTGACTTTGGTGCGACTGCCAGCGAACTGATAAGGAATTACGCAGTTTACGTTGACGGGAATATCTCTGGCACACATAAGAAGGACAGTGCGCCCGCAAACAACTTATTGATAAGAGTGAAATCCGGTAGTCACCGGATAGTAGTACGAGAACGTGATCATAATAAGAAAGCAAGAGCAGAATCCGAAATTTTGATTTTCTCGGCAACTGAAGCGCAGCCAAATCGATTCTGTTTTAGGGTAGAAGACAAACACCTGATTTTGATAGAGGAATGAAAGCAACGACCTTCAATCTCGATAAGGCTTTAGCTACTCTAGTACCTCGTAATACCCCAAAAACAATCCCGCCGTCAGCTCAATCAACTGCTTCTGCTGAGTTGCTTCCAATAGCGGCTGGCTGATGGCTACCTGGGGCCAGAAGGCCATCGACTTGAGCTGGCCTTGCAGCATGTCACCCATGAGGATGGCGTCGCCAGCCTTCAGTTTGCCATCTGCCTGCGCGGCCCTGATCCAGGCGACGATGCCTTCTTCGCGGTTGTTCATGCGTTCCACCATGTCCCTGGCGCGGTCCGGAGTGTGGATGGTGGCGGCGATGGCAACACGGGCGAGGTCGATAAAATTGGTGTCACACATCAAGAGCATTTTGTTGCCAAGGAAAGTTTCGAGCTGTTCACGCAGGCTTTTGTCGCTCTGATACCGGAAATCATCCTGAGAAACTGCACTTTTCCACAATTTCAACAATATTGCGGCGAATAAATCGTCTTTACTGGGGAAGTGGTTATACACAGTCCTTTTGGAGACGATGGCGGTAGCGGCGATCTTGTCCATGCTGGTTGATTCAAAGCCATTCAGGCGAAATTCATGAATGGCGGCCTGCAATATGGCTTCGCGCTTGCGGTCAGTCTGGCGGACGGGATTGGACATGTTGTAATTGTATTAATCTTGGCGAATCATAGTCATGAAAGAATTTTACACTAAGTAGTATACTTTTTTAAATTATGAAACTACACTGTGTAGTGTAATAATTCGATGTGGACTGTGCTTGAGCGGCATATCGAATTGAATAAAATTTGTGCTTTCTACTGCACACCTACCGACAGGAGCGTTGATGACCATGGCTTATGTTTCTTACTCCAGCCCCGCAGAGGGCATGCGTATTACCGATACCGTACCGCAGGAAGCAGGCGCGGGCTTTGTGAACCAGGCACCGGTGCGTGAGCCTGGTTTTTTGCAGAATCTGCGGATAGCCTGGAAATTCTTTTTTGATAAACCTAAAGATACCGTGCCCAGCGGCAGTATCCCGGTGTTTGAATTGACGACAGCGCAATTGCTGGCCGCGCCAGACAACAGTCTGTATCGCCTTGGACATTCGACCTTGCTGCTGAAACTGCAAGGCGAATTCTGGCTGACTGATCCGGTGTTTTCTGAACGCGCTTCGCCTTTCCAGTGGATGGGCCCCAAGCGCTTTCACCAGCCACCCATCAGTATTGCCGATCTGCCCCCCATCAAGGGCGTGATTCTGTCGCATGACCATTATGATCATCTCGATTATTCTGCCATTTTGCAACTGGCGAAGAAGACCGAACATTTCCTGACGCCATTGGGTGTGGGCGAACGGCTGGTCAAGTGGGGCATAGACCGTGCAAAAATCCAGCAACTGGCCTGGTGGCAAAGTACCCAGGTTGGTGGCATGCAGTTTGTGGCGACGCCAGCCCAGCATTTTTCTGGCCGTGGCTTGCATGACCGTGACCAGACCCTGTGGGCATCCTGGACCATCATTGCACCTGACCTGAAAATCTTTTTTAGTGGTGATACCGGCTACTTCAAGGGTTTTAAAGAGATAGGCGACAAGTATGGCCCGTTTGATCTGACCCTGATGGAAACCGGTGCCTATAACAAGATGTGGCCGGACATCCACATGCAGCCGGAAGAGTCTTTGCAGGCACATCTGGATTTGCGTGGCAAAACCATGTTGCCCATCCATAACGGTACGTTTGATTTGTCCATGCACAGCTGGTACGAGCCGTTTGAACGCATCGTCGCCCTGGCGCAGCAACATGGAGTGAGAATCAGCACACCACAAATGGGCGAAGAAGTCGATATTGCCGAACCGCAAACTGGCAGACGTTGGTGGCTGTTCCCGAACACCCAGGCCAGCCGCACAGTGTCTTTGCAATCAGTGCTGGTGGATTAGCACTGGCCATTGAATGAAAACAGCCCGTAGACGTATGCCTTGCGGGCTGTTTTTGTTTTAGAAACTGTGTTCCAGCGCCGGGAAAGACTGGTCTTTAACCGCTGCCACATATGCGAGCACGGCTGCATCAATGCTGGTCTGGCCTTCCATGAAATTTTTCACGAAGCGAGCTTTGCGACCTGGGAAGACGCCCAGCAAATCATGCATGACCAACACCTGGCCAGCGCAATCGACACCCGCGCCTATGCCTATGGTGGGGATGTGCAGGGATGCTGTGACTTCCTTGCCCAGGCTGGCGGGGATGGCTTCCAGCACGATCATGCTTGCACCCGCTGCCTGTACCGCCAGTGCTTCTGATTTGAGCAAGTTGGCTGACGCATCGGTCTTGCCCTGTACCTTGTATCCCCCCAACTGATGGACGGATTGCGGTGTCAGGCCCAGATGCGCACAGACGGGTATCGCACGTTCGGTCAGGAACTTGATGGTCGGCAGCAGCCAGGTGCCCCCTTCCAGTTTAACCATTTGCGCACCAGCCTGTACCAGTTGTACCGCGCTGTTGAAGGCTGCTTCTGGCGTGGCATAGCTGCCAAACGGCATGTCGGCCACCACCAGGGCTTTTTGATTGCCACGGGCGACGGCAGCCGTGTGATAAGCAATATCTTGCAGTGTCACTGGCAGGGTGGAGTCATGTCCCTGGCATACCATGCCCAGGGAATCGCCGATGAGTAGAACTTCTACACCGCACCGGTCCATCAGGGATGCGAAACTGGCGTCGTAGCAGGTGAGCATGGTGATTTTTTCACCTTTCTCGCGCATGCTGATTAAGCCGGGAATGCTTACTGCTTTACGGTCTTGCAAATATTCAGCCATTCTTTTTCTCCAGAGGTGATGCTGTCGTTTGGTTTTTTGTTTGACAGCGATTTTTTGTCTCCACCTACATCTTCTATTTGTTATTTTTATCTATCTCTTACACCTATTTTAATAACGAAATTGTATTGCTGCTGATTGCCCAGGCGACTGCAGACTGGCTCCTTGGGTGCTTACACTGCGCTTCAGCATTGCGGTAACAGCCAGACAGTTTTTACAAATGCAATTTTCCAACTGAACAATATAACGTCAAACAAGGGCTCGCTTTACATTTGGCAAGCTAGAAAGTGACAGGTGCCAAGGTCGCCATGATACAACACCGCTGAAGTTGCACCGTAGGAGCGGCTTTAGCCGCGAATAGTGTGTCGTACCGGCCATTTCCGTTATGGGGTGTTTTGCTGTGTTGGTTGATCGCGGCTGAAGCCGCTCCTACGGGGATGTGCAGGTGGCATGCATCAGGGATTTACACGTAGATGGCATGCATCAGGGATTTACACGTAGATGGCGTCCCACAGCGGGTAGTCAGCGAGTCTTTGCACCAGGCCAGCTCGCAAGGGATTTGCCACTACGTAACGTGCCATGGCCTGAATATCTTCATCCACCCTTGCTGCGTGATCATGAAAACCATTTTGCCATATGCCGTTCAAGCCGAGCATGGCACCAATGCGCCGTGAGGATTGACCTTTTACCCGTTTCATCACCGCTGACAAATCACTTGTTTCGCCAAGTACGAACAACCAGTGCAAATGGTCGGGCATGACGACAAAAGCCAGGCTGGTACTCATCCTGGCCTCATCGCTTGCGCGCAATACCTGCACTAGTTCCCGTGCCATGCGCCAATCAGTGAACAAAGGCTGCCGCCCACGTGTCACGGTGGTGATCAGATACACCCGGCCGGGTTCAGAAAAACGTCCGCGCCGTAAATTGCTGCCGTGTGCCAGCATTACCCAACCCACATTGTTTGAGGAACGGCTGGCGTCGCGTAGGTCCTACTGCATCTGCCATTCGCGGCTGAAGCCGCTCCTACGGGGAACGGACGAGGGTGGAGCGTATTGGAGTATGCTCTGATTTAAGCATTGCTAAACTTTTGTCGGGCCTAGACTGAACAAGTCCTGCGCCCGCAAGTCTCGGTAAATTGCGTTGTAATCGCGCCGGTAATTGAGGCCGAGTAAGACGAAATCTTGTATCAGGGCGTCGCTCACCCAGCGCCCTTGTAAAGGCATTAGACCCGCCTTCAGTCCTACACCGGCATGCCCTTGTGTCACCATGCGCAAGGGGGCAGTAAGGCCGAGCACACCATAGGCTGCTTGTCCTTGCTCGTCCAGCCAAACCGAATAGCTGCGGGTGTCTTTCAGATAAACCCAGTGTTCTACTCGTAGGGCGGCAATGGCGTCCAGGATATTTGCATCGGCTTGTGGGTGGGCAATACGATAGCGGGTCAGTGCAGTGTGGTCGGCCAGATGATACTCGCGCCCTTTGATCAACTGGCGTATCGATGGCTGTATCGATTGTTCCTCACTCTTATCTTGTTCGTTGACCAAGGAACCAAGAAAGGCCTTATAGGTGTTGATGAAACGAAGAGCCAGAGTGGGATCAACGATCATATATGGTTTCCTTATCGATCTTGAGAAGTGGCAGATTTTGTTTTCGACGCATAAAAGACTAGAAATCCAGTTTGCTCATGCTACCTGTAAAGACAGGTTTGCCGGGGTGCACCGTGATTTACTTTCGCAGGCATCCGCAGGCTAATTCTTGTATGCGCTGACCAGCAACGGCGGCGACAAAATCTTGTGCATGGCCTTTGCCAGGGATGCTGATATCGGCGGCCAGTTGCAGCAGGGGCAGCAGCACAAAAGCGCGTTCTGTCATGCGTGGGTGCGGGACTTGCAGGTCGGCGGTATGGATTTCTTGGGCACCATACAGCAGCAAATCCAGGTCCAGTGTACGTGGGGCATTGCGGTAGGGGCGCTCGCGTCCGTGTGCCAGTTCTATGGCTTGCAGATGTAGTAGCAGGGTTGTTGCACTCAGGCTAGTATCCAGTTCAGCGACGGCATTCACATAATCGTCGCCGGATGAATCTATAGGCGCACTGCCGAACAGGGCAGACTGTGCCACCAGGGTGGTATCAGGCACTTGCGCCAATGCGGCGATGGCCTTGCCTACAGTGGCTTTGGCATCACCCAGGTTGGCGCCTATGCCGATAAAAACTTGCATGCTCATTCAGCGGCAGCGGCTGCTTTGCGTGGGGCACGACGGCGTGGGCGGCGTTTTTTTACACCGGCTTCGGCTGCAGTTGCCTTGGGTTTGCTATTGATCAGGTGTTCACGTTCATCGGCTTCGCCATCGATAAAATCGGTCCACCATTCGCCAAGATCGGCATCAATTTCACCCGATGCGCAACGCAATAACAGGAAATCATAACCGGCACGCAGGCGCGGATGTTCCAGCATTTTATAAGGCGTTTTACCGATACGTTTTTCAAAACGGGGTTGCATGGCCCAGATATCGCGCATGTCTGAACCTATCTTGCGCTGTATTGCCAGTGCATCGGTCTGGGTATTCAGGACATCATCAGCTGCCAGGTGCAGGGCAGGGATGGGGAATTCACCGGCAGCCTTGTAGGCGTCCCATTTTTCCACTACCTGATGCCACAACAAAGAGGCAAACAAAAAGCCTGGCGACACTGGTTTGCCTTGTTGCACGCGCAAGTCGGTATTGGCCAGTGCCAGGGTTACAAATTTTTCACCCAGGGGTTGTTCCAGCACGACATCCAGCAAAGGCATCAGGCCATGATGCAGGCCTTCCTTGCGCAGTTGTTGCAGACAGGCCATGGCATGGCCGCTGGTCAGCAATTTCAGCATTTCATCGAATACACGGGCGGCGGGTACGTTATTGATGAGCGGGGCCATCACTGGTATCGGGGCACGTGTGGCAGCATCAATGTCGAATTGCAGTTTTGCGGCAAAACGCACCACACGCAGCATGCGCACCGGATCTTCGCGATAGCGCGCTTCTGGCACGCCGATAATGCGCAGGGTTTTCTTTTTGATGTCTTTCATGCCGCCGTGATAGTCGAGCACGATTTCGGATGCCGGGTCGTAATACATGGCATTGATGGTGAAGTCACGGCGTGCCGCATCTTCATATTGTTCGCCAAAGGTATTGTCACGCAGCACGCGGCCGTGTTCATCCTTGGGTGCGCCATCGGTGGCAGAGCCACGGAAGGTAGTGACTTCCAGCAAATCCTGACCAAACATTACATGCACGATCTGGAAGCGGCGGCCGATGATAAAGGCACGGCGGAACAGACGTTTCACCTGTTCTGGCGTGGCATTGGTGGCAATGTCAAAGTCCTTGGGTTTGACGCCGGTCAGCAAGTCACGTACTGCGCCGCCGACGACAAAGGCTTTAAAGCCATTCTCTTGCAGGGTCTGGGTGATGCGGACGGCATTCGCAGACACCAGTTGCGGGTCTATGCGGTGGTCTTTGGGACCCAGCACAGTTGGCTTTTGGTTGGCGCTGGCGACATCGCTCTTGTTTTTAACGCCGAGTATTTTGCGAATAAATTTCTTGATCATTGCTTGTCAAACAGGTGAAGTTGAGGCCAACCCTTGGTCTGTGCATAGGCGCGCAGTTTGTCGTTGGGATTGGTGGCGACAGGGTGGCTGACGCGTTCCAGTAGCGGAATATCGTTTTGCGAATCGCTGTAAAAATAGCTGTTATTAAAGTCGCTGAGTTGTCTTAATTGTGTAACTTCCTGCTTGGCCAGCCAGTCTTGCAAATGCACGACCTTGCCCGCGCCTGAGCTGGGCACGCCCAGCAATTTACCGGTGATATTACCTGCTGCGTCCAGTTCCGGTTCAGCGGCCATCAGGTGTTGCACCCCCAGGGCTTTTGCTATGGGTGCGGTAACAAAGCGGTTGGTCGCTGTGATGATGGCGATCAGGTCATCCTGATCCTGGTGTTTTTTAATTAAATCAAAAGCAACTGGTAGCAGGACGGGCTGTATGACTTCCTGCATGAATTGCGCATGCAGTTCATCTAGCCTGCTGCGGTGGAAATGCGCCAGCGTGCCCAGGGCAAATTCCAGGTATTCCACCGGGTCCAGCGTACCAGCCTGGTATTGGGCAAAGAAATCCGCATTGCGACGGGCGAATGCATCGGCATCGACTGCCCCTGTGCGGCACAGGAACTGTCCCCATTCATAATCGGAATCGATGGGGATCAGGGTATGGTCGAGATCAAATAAGGCGATATTGCGCATGCTAGTCATGTGTAGAGTCTGGCCCCGGCTGTTGCTGCAACATCAGTTCGCGCAGCAGCGGCAGGGTAATAGGACGTTTGGTTTCCAGTGAGTAATGGTCCAGCTGATCGAGCATATCGGATAAATAACTCATATCACGCCGATAATGGGTAATCAGATAGGGTAACACGCCCGCCGACAGTTGTATCCCGCGGGCGTGGGCGGCACGCTCAAGTGCATCGATCTTGTCTTCATCGGTCAGACCATGTACCTGATAGATCAGGCCCCAGCCAAAGCGGGTGCGCAAGTCGTCACGTACATTCAAAATCATGGGCGGGTGATTGCCTGCCCCGACCAAAAAACCGCCATGCGCACGCGCCTCATTGAACAGATTGAAAGCCGCGATCTGGTTCAGCGGTGGTAACTGGTCGCAATCGTCCAGCAGATACAGGCTGACACCTTCGGCGAAATCAAAGGCACTTTCCGGCGCATCAGCCGGGATATAGCGGGCCGAGGCATCATCGGCCAGTGCATGCAGCAAATGGGTTTTGCCGGCACCAGCTTCACCCCAGATATACACCGAGCGTTCACCGTACTGACTGGTGATGCGCTGGGCAAACAAGCCCAGCAATTGCGCCAGTTCAGCATTTTGCCCCACCACAAAGGTGGCAAGGGACGGCAGTTTCTGCGCGTCCAGGTCCAGTAATAATTGCCTCATGTCTGACGATAAAAAGAGCTATTCATGTAAGACACACGCAAGTGCTTGACGGCAACCGAGACGATGGCAGAAGCGGGCAAGGCAATCAGGATACCGATAAAGCCAAACAGTTGCCCGAATGCCATCAAGGCAAAAATCACGGTCAGGGGATGCAAGCCTATGCGTTCGCCGACCAGGCGTGGTGTCAGATAAAACGATTCCAGCATTTGTCCTATGCCATAAATGATGGCGACAGACATCAGGCCACCAAAACCATCAAATTGCAGGATAGCACCGATCAGCGCCAGTACCAGCCCCAGTCCATAACCCAGATAAGGGATGAACACCAGAAAGCCGGTAATGATACCGACCGGCAGTGCCAGGTCAAAACGGGCGATGCTGAGTGCCACCGAGTAATACACGGCCAGCACGATCATCACCAGGATTTGCCCGCGCAGGTATTGCGCCAGCAATTCGTCGACTTCGGCGACCGCACTGGCGGTTTGTTTGACAAAGCGGCGTGGAATGAAGTGGCTCAGGCGCTTGATCAGGGCATGCCAGTCCATCAGCAGATAAAACAGCACGATGGGAATCAGCAATAAATTGGCGACCATACCCAGCAATGCGGTGCCACCGACACGTATTGAATTCAACACGGCTTTACCGATGACGTCACCGCTGCTGGCCATTTGTTCAGTCAGCAAAGTCTTGATGCCATTGCTGTCCAGCCTTATCTTGATGCCAAACTCAGACAGCATGGGGGCCAGCATTTGATCCAGCTTGTCAAAAAAGCGCGGTATCTGGTCTTGCAACTGCGGGATTTCTTTTTGCAAGATCGGTATCATGATCAGGAGCATGGCCAGGACGACCGCAATCAGCACCACAATTATCAGGGTTGCGGCCACCGAACGTGGCAGGCCAAATCTGCGTATGCGCAGGGCACATAGCTTGTCCACCCAGGGCGTCAGCACATAGGACAGGATGCTGGCAACGATGAAAGGCATCAGCACGGGGCCCAGCAGTGATAGCAACAGCAGCAGGCCAAATGCCAGGGCCAGCCACAGCATGGATTGTTTTTGCTCCGACGTAAAAGAAAATGGCATTTTTATGGCTGCTTAGTAGTCAATATAGTAGTCAAGGTGACATCGAATTTACTGCATGGTCCCAAAAAACAGAGTTTTCGCGGTCAATTTGTTAAAATAGCGGTTTTGCCGGACTTTTCTGGCAATTCCTCTATTTTACCGCCTCCTGCCCCTATTGCCGAATATCATGAGCACTTCTACCCTTGTTTCTCTCTCTTACGCCGACGCTGGTGTCGATATGGTCGCTGGCGACGCCCTGGTTGACGCCATCAAACCTTTTGCCAAACGCACAATGCGCGAAGGTGTCATGGCTGGCATAGGCGGTTTTGGCGCCATGTTTGAAGTCAGCAAAAAATACAAGGAACCTGTCCTGGTTTCCGGCACGGATGGCGTGGGTACCAAGCTGAAACTGGCTTTCCACCTCAACAAGCATGACACGGTTGGCATCGATCTGGTGGCCATGAGTGTCAATGACATCCTGGTGCAAGGTGCAGAACCCTTGTTCTTCCTCGACTATTTTGCCTGTGGCAAGCTGGACGTGGCAACTGCTACCGACGTCATCAAGGGCGTGGCCTTTGGCTGCGAACAAGCGGGTTGCGCCCTGATCGGTGGTGAAACGGCCGAAATGCCCTCCATGTACCCTGATGGTGAATACGATTTGGCCGGTTTTGCCGTTGGTGCCGTAGAAAAATCCAAAATCATTGATGGCAGCAAGATACAGCCGGGTGACGTGATTCTGGGGCTGGCTTCGTCCGGCATCCATTCCAACGGCTTCTCGCTGGTGCGCAAGATCATTGAAGTCGCCAAGCCAGACCTGAGTGCCGATTTTCATGGTTGTAGCCTGGGTGACGCCCTGATGGCACCTACCCGCATCTACGTCAAACCTTTGCTGGCCCTGATGGAATCCCTGGAAGTCAAAGGCATGGCCCACATCACCGGTGGTGGCCTGGTTGAAAACGTCCCGCGTGTATTGGGTGACAAACTGACTGCCGTCCTGCATAAAGATGCCTGGACTCTGCCACCCCTGTTCACCTGGCTGCAACAGCATGGTGGTGTGGCCGACGCAGAAATGCACCGCGTCTTCAATTGCGGCATAGGCATGGTGGTGATTGTTGCTGCTGAGCTGGCAGATGCTGCCATGGCACAATTGGCCGCAGCCGGTGAAACCGTGTACCGGATTGGTGAAATCCGTGCCCGTGCCGGTGAAGAGCATCAGACTATCGTAGTCTAAGAACCTATTTACGATCTTACTGCGCGGGCGCAATCGGAGTCCACGCGGGGCTCATGCGCTGCTCAAAATGCTCATGTACTAGTGTACATTCCGCTTTTTGCGCTGCGCTTTTGTTACACTTACCCCGCTGATACACGCACGTTCGCTCGCTACAGATCGTAAACAGGTTCTAATATCGTCCCAAGTATCGTCCATACTATATCCGTAGCAACGCAACCTGCCAGCCAGGTTGCGTGTTGTCTGTAGCATCCCCAGTCCCGCGTTTTTGTCCGCGTTTCTGTCCGTATTCTTCCCGCGTTCTTTTCAGCCTTGCATCTGGCTGGCATATTTTGCGCGCTAAACAACACCCCTTTCTGAGCAAAACCCTGTTCCTGCAAATCGCTGAGTGAACTGGCACGTTTCTTGATATGCTGTTGTTGTACTGTAACCGCGAGACTTGAACATGGCAAAATTTTTCAATGAAATGGCGGCCGTTTATGCTGGCACGCCCAGCAATAACAGTCACACCCGCGAGCATTATCGCGAATTTTGCACCTGGCTGGCACAGCAGTCTGCAGAACAGCTGCAGCGCAAGCGCGCCGAAGCCGACCTCAGCTTCCGCCGCGTCGGCATCACCTTTGCCGTCTATGGTGATGATGCCGGTACCGAACGCCTGATCCCCTTTGACATCATCCCCAGGATCATTCCTGCGAATGAATGGGCGCAATTGCAAAAAGGCCTGGTCCAGCGGGTACAGGCACTGAATATGTTCATTCATGATATTTATCATGACCAGAAGATCATCAAGGCAGGCATTATCCCTGCCGGACAAATATACAAAAACGCACAGTACCGGCCAGAAATGCAGGGTATTTCGGTCGCTTCCGATATTTATGCCCATATTGCCGGAGTGGATATCGTGCGTGCTGGCGAAGGCGAGTTTTATGTGCTGGAAGATAATTTGCGCGTGCCTTCCGGCGTGTCTTACATGTTGGAAGATCGCAAGATGATGATGCGCCTCTTCCCCGAGCTGTTTACCCGCAACAAGATTGCCCCGGTTGATCACTATCCCGACATGTTACTGGACAATTTACGCTCGGTAGCACCCATGGGCGTGGATGACCCGACAGTAGTGGTCATGACCCCCGGCATGTATAACTCGGCCTATTTTGAACATGCTTTCCTGGCGCAGCAAATGGGGGTGGAACTGGTGGAAGGCCAGGATTTGTTCGTCAATGACAACACCGTTTTCATGCGCACGACGCGCGGGCCGAAGCGGGTGGACGTGATTTATCGTCGTATTGATGATGATTTCCTTGATCCGCTGGCTTTCCGTCCGGATTCTTCGCTTGGGGTTCCTGGCCTGCTGTCAGTCTACCGTGCCGGTCGGGTTACCCTGGCGAATGCCATCGGTACTGGTGTGGCAGATGACAAATCCATCTATCCTTTTGTACCGGACATGATCAAGTTTTACCTGTCTGAAGAAGCGATATTGAATAATGTACCGACTTTCCAATGCCGCAAACCGGAAGACCTGTCCTACACCCTGGCCAACCTGTCCGAACTGGTGGTCAAGGAAGTGCATGGGGCTGGCGGTTACGGCATGTTGGTAGGTCCTGCTTCCAGCAAGCAGCAGATAGAAGATTTCCGCCAGCGCCTGCTGGCCAAGCCGGATGGCTATATCGCCCAGCCCACGCTGGCATTGTCATCTTGCCCGACTTTTGTTGAAAATGGCATCGCCCCCAGACATATTGATTTGCGCCCCTTTGTCTTGTCAGGCAAGCATATCTCCATGGTGCCGGGCGGCCTGACCCGCGTCGCCTTGCAGGAAGGTTCACTGGTGGTGAATTCTTCACAAGGCGGCGGCACCAAGGATACCTGGATACTGGAAAATTAATCACCTCATGCACCCTCGCAGCCTTGTGCACAAATGCCGGGCTGCCTTTGAATGTTGCAACAGGTTTTGACGATTGAGGAAAAATACCATGCTAAGCCGCACTGCCGATCACTTGTTCTGGATGGCGCGTTATACCGAACGCGCTGAAAATACCGCACGCATGCTGGATGTGAATATCCAGACGTCGATGTTGCCGCAGTCGGCAGTAGATGCCGAACGGGGCTGGCGCGCCATGCTCGGCATTTCTGAACTGCAGTCTGCCTTTGATCATCAATATGGAATACTGACCAAAAAGGATGTGCTCGATTTCATGGTGAAAGACCCCATGAACCCGTCGTCGATTGCATCCTGCCTGAAAGAAGCGCGCGAAAATGCGCGTGCCGTGCGCGGCACCCTGACCACCGAAGTATGGGAAACCCAGAATGCCACCTGGCTGGACATGCAGGAAAGATTATCTGACCACGTATTGGAAAATGATCCCAGCCAGTTTTTTGAATGGGTCAAATACCGCTCACATTTATCACGCGGCGTTACCCTGGGCACCATGCTGAAAGATGAAGCGGTGCATTTCATTCGCCTTGGTACTTTCGTCGAGCGTGCCGACAATACGGCACGTATACTGGATGTGAAATTCCATGGTGCGAAAGAAAGCAAGCGTGGTAACGACAGCCTGCAAAGAGAGTTTTATTACTGGGCCGCGTTGCTGCGTTCAGTATCGGGCTTTGAAATTTATCGCAAGGTGTATCGTGATGTGATCACCCCTGAACGGGTGGCCGAGCTATTGATTTTGCGGGGTGATATGCCACGTTCGCTATTGGCCTGCATGGATGAAGTCGTCGCCAACCTGCGTGAAGTGCGCAATGATGTGTCCGCCGATACCGAGCGTTTTGCCGGCAAGTTGCATGCAGAACTGAAATTCGCCCGGATAGAAGAAATACTGGCTGCCGGTCTGCATGATACCCTGACCACATTCCTGGAAAACATCTTTGAGCTGGGTAATCGTGTCAGCCGCGACTTTCTGGTTCCGCTGGCAGCCTGAGATTATCTGAAAAATCATGCAACTTATCATTCGTCACGAGACCATTTACCATTACTCTGCGCCGCTGACCTATACCATACAGCAACTGCGTCTGACACCGCGTGCCGAGCAGCACCAACATGCAATTTCATGGCAGATCAGGACAGCAGGGCAGCGCCATGCTTACATTGATGCTTATGGCAATCCTTCACATACCCTGACCATCACCGGCCTGCATCATGAGGTGTCCATCATTGCCGAGGGTGTGGTTGAACTGGCCATGCCTTATCAGGGGCGGATTACTGATCAGGACACCTTTTCACCGCTGGTATTCACGGTGCCTACACGTCTGACCGAGCCGGTTGCTTCCATTCTTGACTTCGCTGGCAGCCATTTGCCTGATCTGGGCAAGACCACTACTGGTGCATTGCTCAATCTGGCGACGCACATTCGTGGTGCGGTGGAGTATCAGACTGGTGCGACCATCGTCACCACCAGCGCCAGTGATGCCTTGCAATTGGGGCGCGGGGTTTGCCAGGACCATGCCCACCTGTTTCTGGCCTGCTGCCATGCACGCGGTATCCCGGCCCGTTATGTGTCTGGCTATATCGACCCTGAATCGAGCGACCATGCCGAGAGCCATGCCTGGGTCGATGCCTGGGTGGAAGATGCCGATTACACTGGCTGGGTCAGCGTGGATGTGACCCATGCCCGCCTGATGACAGACACCTATTGTCGTTTGGCTATTGGCCGCGACTATGATTCAGCCGCCCCGGTACGCGGCGTAAGACGTGGTGGCGGGCACGAGACCATGAGCGTGACTGTGGCAGTAACGCCGCGTTGACGCTGGTATTGTGCAAATAGAATATTAAAAATTTAATTTATTTGTGATTTGCCCCGGATTTCGGCCAGATTTTCTGGCCGATACGCCACATTTTGCATCAGGCTGATGCTTTATCTGGGGCAAGATTAAGGTAGAATCCCCACTTCGTTCCACCAAGACTTTGCTCTATGACTTACTGTGTTGGCATGCGGCTTGACGCCGGGCTGGTGTTTCTCTCTGACTCACGTACCAATGCGGGCGTGGATCAGGTAGGTACTTTCCGTAAAATGTCGGTCTTTGAAAACCCTGGCGATCGCACCATGGTGCTGATGACCGCCGGTAATCTATCGATTTCGCAATCGATACGACAACTGGTCTCTGAGCATGTGGATGGCAAAGGCAATACTATCTGGACCGCTCCGAATATGTATGAAGCCGCCCGTATCGTCGGTGAGGCTGTGCGTATGGTGCATCACCGCGATGCCCAGGCATTGTCCGAGTTCGGTATTGATTTTAATGTCAGTCTGATTTTTGGTGGACAGATCAAGGGCGAGCGCTGCCGCCTGTTCCAGATTTATTCTGCCGGTAATTTCATCGAGTCGCATAATGAAAATACCTATTTCCAGATTGGCGAAGCCAAGTATGGCAAGCCCATCATAGACCGTGTTGTTACCCCCACCACACCGCTGGATGAAGCAGCAAAATGCGCGCTGATTTCCATGGATTCGACATTGCGCTCCAATGTGTCGGTCGGTTTGCCGCTGGATTTGCTGGTGTATGAAGATAATAAACTGGCGATCACCCATTTTGTCACTATCGATGAAAAGAATCAGTATTTTCAAATGATACGCAATACCTGGGGCAAGCAATTGAAAAGCGTATTTGAAAGTATTGATGATCCGGTTTGGAATGCCAGCCCCGAAGTCATTGATAATGTCCTGTCTGCCACTAATATGCACAGCAAGCCCGTGCGGGTGGAAGTGCCGGCGCAACTGATAGAAAACCCGCAACCGCCAGGACCTTTGCAATCACTGGCACAACATCCCAACAGCAATAAGCAGGCTTGAATAAGCAGGCTTGAATCAATAGACTTCAATAGACTTGAAACCTGTGCAACACAGGTGTTATCAGGTGCCATCAAGTGGCACCTGCTGCGCTTGGTTTACGCTTTACCAGTTGTCTTGCGTGCAGCCTTGGGTGTGTTTGCCTGATGCCGCCAGTCGCAGTTGGCAGCGTGGTCATTGACCAAGCCTATGGCTTGCATATAGGCGTAGATAATGGTGGAACCGACGAATTTGAATCCGCGTTTCGCCAGGTCTTTTGAAATGCGATCCGACAAGTCCGTCGTGATGATGCGTTCGCCATTATTGATCAGTGGCTTGCCGTCAACATGGGCCCACAGGTAAGCATCCAGGCTACCCACTTCTTCACACAGACGCAGATAGGCTTGTGCATTGGTAATCGCGGCAGCCACTTTCAGGCGATTCCTGACGATGCCGGGATTGGCCAGCAATTCTGCGACTTTGTCAGGGCCATAGGTAGCAATCTTTTTTGCATCCCACTGGTCAAATGCCTGCCTGTAATTTTCGCGCTTGTTCAAGATGGTTTCCCAGCTCAAGCCCGCCTGCGCGCCCTCCAGGTTCAGCATTTCAAACAGGCGTCGCTCATCGTGACAGGGCACCCCCCATTCATGGTCGTGATAATGCAAATACAAAAGATTAGAGGAATTAGCCCAATTGCAACGTGTAGTCATGCTTGGCAACCATCAATTTAAGATATGATTCTGAAATATTAAATTTTAACAATGTGTTTCAATTTGCTGCTCTATTTTACTTACTTCGTACAAAGCCTGTTGCAGAATGGTGCTGCAGGGCAGCAATAGCAAGTTTGAAAATTGTAAATTCATATAGTCATCGTTCTTCATTAGACGCAACCAGATTTGGAATCCACATGTTCAGCTTTAAGCAAAGAAATAACACGCTGTCTGCCTTGTCGGCTCTGACCCTGAGCCTGATATTGGCAGCCTGCGGTGGCCAGGACAGTAAAACTGCGGCCAATTCAGCTACGCCAACTGCTGCGCCTCCGGTGCAGGCTGCATCAGTCAGTGCAGATACCACAGTATTTTCTGGCAAACGCCAGGACTATACGATTACCAAGGTCACGAATGCCGGTATCAGCGGCTTTATCGTCAGTGATACCCGTGCCGGCGGTACTTCGGTCACCTTGGCCAGCAATATAAAGAACATCCAGTTTTCCGATTTCCATGTGAACCTGAGCATTGGGGATAAAGCCAATTCCTTGTCCGCCACCAGTTTGAATTCCCTGATAGACCTGTATGTCGCGTTTTTTAACCGGGTACCGGACGCGGATGGACTGGCCTACTGGATAGACCAGATCAAGGCTGGCATGTCTGACGACCAGATTGCAGATAGTTTTTACCTGGTGGCCTTGCAGTCACCAACGCTGACTGGTTATACCAGTGGCATGAGCAATGATGACTTCATCCGCATCATTTACAAAAATGTGCTGGGCCGCAGTGGTGCCACGGCACCGACTACCCTTGAAATTGATTACTGGTCCAGCCAGTTGAAAACAGGTACGACAAAAGGACATATCGTCAGGGCGATGCTGGTGGCTGCGCGTGAGTATGCAAATGACCCGACTTGGAGTTGGGTACCAGCTTTACTCAACAATAAACTGAATGTCGCCAATTATTTTGCTGTACAGCAGGGTTTGAACTACAACAGCCTGGATGACAACATCAGCAAGACCATGGCAATTGCTGCGGCTGTCACCAGTACCTCAACCACGGCAGCGCTAGACCTGATCGGTGTCAATGACAGTAACCTGAATCTCAGCAGTAGCATAGGGACACCTGAGAGTCTGGCGAATATCTGTACGGTAGATGGCAAGAAAAAATGGGTGCGTTCTCATTTGGACGATGTGTATCTGTGGTATCGCGATATTATTGATGTGCCACCCGCACAATACAGTACGGCAGAAGACTATTTCACTGCATTACTGGTCAGGTCCAAGGACAGATTCAGTTTTACTTCGGAGCAGGGCAGCATAGACAGTTATTTCCAGTCGGGTGAAGATGTCAGTTATGGCTATAGCCTGGTGCGTGAAGGCAGCAAGATACGTGTGCGCTACGTACAGCCAGGGTCACCTGCCGATGTGGCGCAGATCAAACGTGGCACTACCCTGGTCAGCGTAGATAATGGCTCTCTGGGTTCCTATATCAATGATACGCAATACAACGCCCTGTATCCAACCAAATCTGAATCCCATAGCTTCCAGGTACAGGACGGTAGCAGTGCCAGCCGCAACGTGACCATGACTGCGGTTACTGTGACGACATCGCCGGTTTTGCAAAATCAGGTATTGAACGTGAATGGCAAGAAGGTAGGCTATATGGTGTTTACCGACCATATCCGTACCGCAGAATCACCGCTGATCAGCAGCATACGCAAGTTCCAGCAAAGCGGCATCGATGATCTGGTGCTGGATCTGCGCTATAACGGTGGTGGCTATCTGTATATCGCGAATGAATTGTCGGCCATGATTGGTGGCAGCAAGGTCACCAACCGCATATTTGAGCAATTGCAATTCAATGACAAGCATGCTGACATGACGGCTGACAATGTATCCTATTTTTATGATACCGATACGAGCAACCGTTTCTTGCCTACGCTGAACTTGCCACGTGTGTTTGTCATTACCGGCAGCAATACCTGTTCGGCCAGCGAATCCATCATCAATGGCCTGACACCTTTCATGAAGGTGATACTAATCGGTGATACAACCTGCGGCAAGCCATATGGTTTTATCCAGACCAATAATTGCACCACCGCGTATTTTGCGATTCAGTTTGCCGGTGTGAATGCGTTGGCTAAAGGCGATTACACCAATGGCTTCACTCCGGCGTGTTATGTACCGGATGACTTGAATCATGAGCTGGGCAACGTCAGCGAATCACGCCTGTCTGCTGCACTGACCTATGTCAGCACCGGTGCTTGCCCGACCATTGCAGCAGGCGTTGCAGCAGCGCCACCGTTGCAGTTCAGCCCCATCGTCGACAAGGACCCGCATCCGTGGCGGAATATCAAGTTGCTGAAATAGCGTATCGGATGAAGGCTTGAAACAAGCTGATGTAAAAACAGGGAGTGTACCGACAGTACGCTCCCTGTTTTTTTTCATTAAGATTTATATTGCATCTAAGGCCTGTTGCAAATCATGGCGCAAATCTTCCACATCTTCTATGCCGACAGACAGGCGCACGAAAGAATCGGTGATTCCCAGTATTGCCCTTTGTTCGGCGGGGATGGTGGCGTGCGTCATGATGGCCGGGTGTTCGATCAGGCTTTCCACGCCGCCCAGGCTTTCTGCCAGGGCAAATACTTCACAGCGTTCAAGGAAGCGGCGTGCGCCAGCCAGGTCGGTATCCAGCTCTATGGAAATGATGCCGCCAAAACCATTCATTTGCTGCTTCGCCAGTTCATGCTGCGGGTGACTGGCAAGGCCGGGGTAATACACCTTCTTGACCTTGGCTTGCTGTTCCAGCCACTGCGCCAGATCCAGCCCGTTGGCATTATGTCGCTCAACCCGGATGTTCAGGGTTTTGATGCCACGCAGGGCCAGGAAACTGTCGAAGGGGCCTGCTATTGCACCGACAGAATTTTGTAGAAAACCCAGGCGCTCACGCCATTCGGCCTGATGTGCTTCGCCACCGACAATGGCAATACCGCCGATGATGTCAGAATGACCGTTGAGGTATTTGGTCATGGAATGCACGACGATATCAAATCCCAGTTCCAGCGGACGTTGTACACGTGGGCTGGCAAAGGTATTGTCGGCCACCGCGATGATGCCGCGTTCGCGGCAGATGGCAGCTATGCGGCGCAAGTCAGCCAGTTTCAGCATGGGGTTGGTCGGGGTTTCCACCCACACCATTTTGGTGTCCGGCCTGAGCGCAGCCAGCAAGGCTTCCGGTTTGGTCATGTCCACGTAAGTGAAATCCAGACCGGCGCTACGCCTGCGCACGCGTTCAAACAGGCGATAACTACCGCCATACATGTCATCGCCTGCCACGATGTGGGCACCGCTGTCGGCAATTTCCAGCACGGTGGCGATGGCGGCCAGGCCAGATGCAAAGGCAAACGCCTGGGCGCCGCCTTCGAGGTCGGCCACGGCACGTTCCAGCGCCCAGCGTGTGGGATTGTGCGAGCGACCGTAATCCAGGCCCTTGTGTACGCCAGGGCTGTCCTGCACATAGGTAGAGGTGGCATAAATCGGCGGCATGATGGCACCGGTAGTCGGGTCCGGGAATTGCCCGGCATGAATCACACGCGTACCAAAGGCTTGCTGACGTTCAGGTTTCTTGTATTCGGGATAGCTCATGAGAGTGTCCTGCGTAAATGGTTAAGAAGATCAAAGCGGGTAATCAGGCCGTGAAATTGTTGATTGGATGCGATGATGGCGACCAGGCCACGATTCAGGGTGGCACGCAATGCTGCTATGCCGGCCTGCGGGTTCAGGGTTTCAATCTGACTGGTCATGGTGTCTTGCACCGGACTACGAAACAGGGTGGCGTCGCCCGATACTTTCAGCAACAGATCCGATTCATCGATAATGCCGATGATCTCGCCATGATGGATCACCGGCAATTGCGAGATATCGGCACTGCGCATGCGGTTGAAGGCCACCATCAGGGTGTCGCTGCTGTCAACGCTGATGACCGCGCCATCATCAAAGCGGCGACCTATGATGTCGCGCAGATCACCATAAACCTGTCGGTGCAGCAGACCCTGGTCTATCATCCAGTTGTCGTTATACACTTTGGACAGATAACGGGTCCCGGTATCGCAGACAAATGTGACCACGCGCTTGGGTGTGGTCTGAGCCCGGCAATAACGCAAGGCGGCGGCCAGCAGGGTGCCGGTGGATGAACCTGCCAATATGCCTTCGGCGCGCAGCAGTTCACGCGCGGTGCCAAAGCTTTCGGTGTCATCAATGGTGTAGGCATGTTTGACTGCCGTCAGGTCGGCAATGGCAGGGATGAAATCTTCGCCTATGCCTTCCACTGCCCAGGAACCGCTGACTTCGTTGATGTGGCCGGTGTCTATATATTCTGCCAGGATGGAACCCTTGGGGTCGGCCAGCACGAACTCCAGTTCTGGCTGTGCCTGGCGGAAAAAGCGCGTCAACCCTGTAACCGTGCCCGCAGAGCCGACGCCCACCACAATCGCATCGATATCATGGCCAGTCTGTTCCCAGATTTCGGGGCCCGTCGTGGTTTCATGGGCGTAGGGATTGGCCGGGTTGTTGAACTGGTCGGCAAAGAAAGACCCAGGGATATCTTTGGCAATGCGCGCCGCATAATCCTGGTAATACTCGGGGTGGCCCTTGCCGACATCGGAACGGGTGATGTGTACCTCAGCGCCCATGGCGCGCAGGTGCAGTATCTTTTCGGTGGACATTTTGTCTGGCACCACCAGCACTACGCGGTAGCCTTTGGCCCGCGCCACCAGTGCCAGGCCCAGGCCGGTATTGCCGGCTGTGGCCTCGATCACGGTGCCACCGGCTTGTAGCCTGCCATCGGCTTCTGCCGCCTCTATCATGGCCAGACCGATACGGTCCTTGATAGAACCGCCAGGGTTTTGCGATTCCAGTTTCAGAAACAATTCACACGGTCCGGTATCAAGGCGGGTAACCTTGACCAGGGGTGTATTGCCAATCAACGCAAGTACTGCGGGATTAGTGGTATATGTCATTTTTTCTCCAAGCCTGTTATGGCAGATCATTGCCATGCATCTTGTTACGCTTTAGTTAAAGAGGCAGCCATGCTAGCGATGTCTACCTGTTCGGCTAAGGAATTTTTGCAACTATGCTTATGCGAAAAATGAGACTGGCGATGGGGTCAGGGTTTCAGTATAGTCTTTGTGCTGAATCTTGTTGAAGATTGCTGGAATCTTGAAAACAGGGCCACGTCGCGAAGGAAAATCTGGAAGGCCGAAAATATAAATGCCGCCCGAAGGCGGCATCAAAGTGAGGGACTGTATTACGTCAAAACCTGCCCAGTTGGGACGAGTCTATAAACCTCGATGCTGTAAGCTTGTAATGCACTGCAGTGCCTATTCCCCTATGCTGCGGTCCTCCTTATGATGAAAAGGGGCAAACCAGCAGACTGCGAAAGACGGAATGGTTGCCAGCATGACGAAGATAAAATAATGGGTATAGCCCAGCAATTGCTGCAGGTGGCCACTGATGACACCCGTTACCATCATGCACAAGCCCATCAGACCGGTACCGAAGGCATAGTGAGTGGTGGTGTATTTGCCTGGGGCCAGTTGTTGCATCAGGTAAATCATGAAGCCGACGGAACCAAAACCAAAGAAGAATTTTTCGATGGCTACACCGGCAGTAATCAATAGCTGGTTTTCCGGCTGGAAGATGCTCATCAGCAGGAAAGTGGCATTCGGTATGTTGACGGCACAGCACAGCAGGAACAGGCTGGGTTTCAAACCACGTTTTGCCACAAACACGCCACCCAGCAATGAACCCAGCAGCACCGCTACCAGGCCATACGTGCCATAGATCAGGCCCAGTGATTCATTCGACAGACCCAGACCACCTTTGGCAACCGGATCAACCATGAAGAAAGGGCCGATTTTTTCAAGAAAGCCTATGCTCAGGCGAAACAGAAAGGCAAATGCGACCATCAGCCAGACATCGCGTTTCTGGAAAAAAGTGACGAAAGAATCGCGCAAGATATGCACTGCGTCACCGACGCTGGCGGGTGTGTTTTCTGCCTTGGCACCGTCTGGCATGGTACGCATATGCCAGAACGCCATCAGCGCGGTAATACCTGCCACGATGAGGAAGATGATGCGCCAGGAATCCATCCATTCGGCACCAAATACCTTGGGATCATGATGGAAGAAATCCGTATGCAGTTTGCCACTCAGATACACCAGGCCGCCGGCAGCAACGATAGGGCCGATATTCCAGCTCAGGCTTTGTATGCCGCAGTACAGGGATTGTGCCTTGCCATCCAGCGAGGTGACATACACGCCATCGGCAGCAATATCCTGGGTCGCACCCAGGAAGGAAATCAGCCAGAACAGCAGCATCAGAATCATCATGTAACTGGGCAGTGACATCACCAGTGCGACGCCAACAAAGCCGACGGCAATGGCCAGCTCGGTGCAGATGACAAAGAACTTCTTGGTCTTGTACATCTCGACAAAAGAGGCAAACAAGGGCTTGATGGTATAGGCCAGGATCAGGTAACTGGCATATTCGGCGGCCTGGCCGTTATCCATGCCCAGATTTTTAAACATGATGGCGGTGACGCTGGTCAGCGTCATATACGTCAGTGCCATAGTGAAATACGTGGTGGGTACCCAGAATAGCGGTGAGGGCTTTCCTGGTACTGCACGCAGATGGACTTCTGTCTGTGTAATCATAGTGGCGGCTAGGGTGGCGCTACGCTTTGCCTGGTAGTGACTGATAGTGACAACAGTGACAACAGTGACACCAGGCGGCTGTGCTGACCCTGTCTGCCCGGGCAGGGCTCGCAGCAAACTGGTTCAGCGGACAACCGTAAGAATAGCTAGTCTCGGAATATTTATTATTTGCCTTGCACCAATCAAACGGCCCGGTCAGATCATGAACTGCTTCCATGAATCACCATGCCATCTTCACTGTGCAACAGCTTCGTGTGAATTATTTTCAACAATCAGGCCTTGAAAACCTTTTCAAGAAAAAGAATAGCACGAAATTTGGGAATAAAAAACTTTTGTTCATCAAAAACAGGCATTCAGGGCGCATGGGTGAAGTGAAGAAAATCCTTGTTGGCGAATGGCAAAAAGGCTTGTAGCCTGGTTTTATCTGTCATTCCATATTGTTGTATGCAGACGCATTGCTGCTGCAGGCGGGGGTGAAATCGGGCATTTATAAATACTAAATATGAAATTGTTTTCACTATTTGTACGCAAAACATCTGTACCGCTCTTTTTCTCATGTTCTTTAACAGATTTTGGCAGGACAGATTGTTGACACAGCACAAAGCGGATGATAAATTCCGTTTAGCTTGAAAACGTTTTCACTCTTGCCGTATGCGCTGACTGAACTACCGTTTGCGTATATGGTTGATATGGCCTGAAAGTAGAGGCCATATTTTTTGTAGCAAATTGAAAACGTTTTCAGTTGTGTGGCCTGGCCATTTGTCATGTACTGACGCCCCCGCGAAAAATGCGTGCAGATGGCACTGTTACAGTCCACTAGGAAGGTTTTGTTAAAGCAGGCGGGCAGGGAGACTTGCTATGTCGCCGCCATGCAGAGCTTCCTGAAAATAATAAATAAAGCCGGAGTACGGCCTGCGGGCCGGCATCCGGATTAATCCAATCCTACCAATGAATACTATGAAAAATTCGTCAGCACCACTTTCATTTTCACCGGCTTTTACCTGGGGGGTGGCTACCAGTGCCTACCAGATTGAAGGAGCTGCGACGGCCGATGGGCGCGGCCCTTCCATCTGGGATACGTTTACCCATACACCGGGCAAGATCATTGACGGCAGCACGGGCGATGTGGCTTGCGATCATTATCATCGTTATGCCGAAGATGTAGACATCATTGCGTCGCTGGAAGTAGATTCTTATCGCTTTTCCATTTCCTGGTCGCGTGTGCAAGCGCTGGGCTACGGTGCCTGGAACGAAGCTGGTTTTGATTTCTATTCGAGGTTGCTGGATAAGCTGGAAGAAAAAAATATCAAGGCCCACATTACGCTTTACCACTGGGATTTGCCACAAGGCTTGCAGGACAAAGGCGGCTGGCTGGACCGGGAAACCACGCTGAGGTTTGCTGAATATGCAGCCGAAGTTGCGCGCCGCTTTGGTAAGCGTGTCGCCACCATCGCGACGCACAATGAACCCTGGTGTACTGCCAATCTTGGTTATGGCAATGCGCAGTTTGCGCCTGGTGTTGCTGATACGGTACAGGCTTTACAGGTATCGCACCACCTTTTGCTGTCGCATGGTTTGGCCATGCAAGCCATGCGTGCAGTGAATACCCCGGCGCGCCTCGGTATTGTGTTGAATCAGTGGCCAGCCACACCAGCCACCGGCAGTACAGAAGACGTCGCCGCGGCTGAATGGGAATATGCGCGTTCGGTGCAATGGTTCATGGACCCGATATTCAAAGGACGCTATCCACAGAAAGCGCTGGATCGCATGGACATGACGCAATTTCAGGTGCACCCGGAAGACATGCAAATAATCCGTCAGCCGCTGGATTTTCTGGGGGTGAATTATTATTTCCGAGCCTTTGTCAGTACCGAAAATCCACCCCGGCAGCCAGAAGGCAAACTGGGCTTTTCCGACATGGGCTGGGAAATTTATCCTTCTGGCCTGAGCGATCTTTTGCTGCAGTTAAAGGCCGAATATCCAGACTTGCCAGCGGTGTATATCACGGAAAATGGCATGGCCGTTGCTGATCAAATCGTCGATGGAAAAATCAACGATCAGGCGCGCATTAATTATGTGCAATGGCATCTGCAAGCCGTGCAGGCAGCGATTGCCGCCGGGGTCAATGTACAGGGGTATTTTTACTGGAGTCTGCTGGATAATTTCGAATGGAATTCTGGCTATGAAAAACGCTTTGGCCTGGTACATGTTGACTATGCCACGCAAAAACGTACGCTGAAAGAAAGCGCTTACTGGTACCGAAATTTGATTCGTTCACAGACCACGGCTTAAGCCGTATCCATCAAAGGCAGCCTTACTGCCCTTGCTCTTAT
This sequence comes from Undibacterium sp. Di26W, assembly GCF_049340265.1. Classification (NCBI taxonomy): domain Bacteria; kingdom Pseudomonadati; phylum Pseudomonadota; class Betaproteobacteria; order Burkholderiales; family Oxalobacteraceae; genus Undibacterium; species Undibacterium sp. Di26W. The sequence goes on along the minus strand of NZ_JBMPOR010000010.1, from coordinate 72,810 downwards.
TTTTACTTTTGCCTGACCCGGCCCTATGTGCCAGGTCAGGCTTTTTATTTATTAGGACTTACGCAAAACCACCCCGGCTGCGCTGCAGCTCTTCCCCTGGGAGCCGCGTACTAAAGTATTGTATTCGTCGCTACGATGTAGCCGGGGTTTCAGGCAACATGTTGCCTGCCGGCGTAACGCCCTCTGCAAGGGAGGTTTCCTTAAGCGATATCCTTGCCTGGACAATTTTGCGTAAGTCCTCTTTATATATCCCGCAGCCTATCAGGAAATCCTAAGGCCGCCAGTATCATTTTGATCCATAGTCTGCGCATCCTGGTCTCCTGTTAATTTTGCTTGGGTCAATGTAGCCAAGTCTGGGCCGCTACATTTGCTAAACAATGAAAGTCCAGGATGGTGGCTGGCCAAGGAGACGCAAGAACCTGCATCCATGTAAAAACCCCCGGTCACTTGCGTGAACCGGGGGTTTTGCCTGCTTAAGCTGAATGGATAACTTCTATTTAGAAATCAATACCAACATTCACACCGACCGTACGTGGTGGCAGATATTGCGCCTGCCATGGTCCGTTGGCGTTCAAAGCACTGGTTTTGATTTTATTGTCACCAACATTGCGGACAAAGAAATCGCCATACCAGGCAGTTTTCCCGTTGGACTGATAGCGCAGGCCAAGATCAGCGCGGGTATAGGCTTCTTGCTTGTCGCCGTCACCGTAGTTGAACACGCTCAACCAGGTATCCGTTTCGTAATGCAGACTGAGGCGTGGTGTCAGCGTACCACCATCCAGATGGAAGGTGTGCTGATACATGACCTGGGCTGAAAACTTCGGTGTATGCGGCATGGTGTTACCCGAAACATCCAGGCAATTGCTGATACCAGGAATCTTACAGGCAGGCAGTGCATAGTCATTTGAGCCACCGACCAAATTACCCAGCGTTGCCTTGGCAATGGCAATGGTGACTTGCAGCTTGTCGTCTTTACTCAGCTTGGCAGCCAGTTCGGATTCAAAGCCATACACAGTAGCGCCATCCGCATTGGATGTTTGCAGACCACGGGTGCCGTCAGGTGCTGTGACCGGTGCGCTGAACTGGAAGTCTTTGAACTTGCCATAGTACAGTGCATTATTCAGTCGAACTGTGCCGCCCATCAGTGTGCTCTTGGTACCGACTTCGAAGTTGGTCAGTGTTTCAGGACCATAGGTTTTGCCACCATCTTGCAGACCACCTGATTTATAGCCGGTAGAGATGCTGCCATAGATCATGTTGTCTTTGTCGATGTCATGCGAGATGCGCAACAGGCCTGTCATTTTGCTGCCGCTATAGCTGCCGTCATTGATGGAATAGGCTGCAAAGTTGGATGTCGCCGAAGCCGGGTCAACATTCGGGGTAATGGCAGACTGGCTCAGTTCTGGTTTGCTAGAGAAACCATAGCCGCGACCGCCAACATTGGTCCGTTTGTCAGAGGTGAAGCGCAGACCGCCAGTGATATGGGTATCGCTGCTTGCATTCCAGGTTGCCTGACCAAAAGCGGCTGCTGTTTCCACTGTTTCTTTTGGCTGGATGAAGGAACCCTGCCAGCCCACTGTACCTTGATATGTGCCGTTCAGGATAGGAATATCAAAACGGATATCATTGGTTTCAGAACCATAGTACAAACCCAGTTGCCAGTCGATATCACGTGTGCCTACCGATTGCAGTTCAACTTCATGGCTAAAGTTTTTGTAGTTGGACGAGACCGTATTGTTGGCCTGCATGCTGCCACCAGAAGTGAAGCTGGTTGGCAAGGTGGCACCACCATCCTGGTCGAAACGGGAAGAGCCGCTGAACTTGGAATAACCGCCGATGTAAGTCAGTTGCATGGACTTGTCGATGGCGTATTCTATTCTGCCGCGAATGGAATCAGTGTCACGTTTCAGGAAGGGGGCGGTATCTATCAGCGCCGACCACTGGCTTTGGCCAGCACGCGGATTTTGCAGCAGGTTCATCGATGGTGTGCCACGGTCTATGAATTTTTCATAGGACAGATCGATTCTTGTGGCGGCATTTGGTTTCCACAACATGCTGATACGGGCTGCACTTTGATCCTGAGCACCGTATTTAGGACCGTCCTGTACAAACAGCGCATAGTTGATAGGCTGGAATGGTACGACAGTGCCACCGTTTTTCAGGTAAGTGGCAAATGCTGCTTTCTGGCTATCCAGAGACAGGGTAGGCGGCGTCTGGAAATCGACATAGCCATCATGTTTTTCATGGACGAAAGCAAAGCGCAAAGCCAATTCATTACTGACCGGTACATTGAATGCACCGCGTGTACCAATGCGGTTAAAGCTGCCAACGCCACCCTCGAAATTGCCGGAACTGTCGCCGATCTTGGCTTTGGCCGTTTGCATATTGACGGCACCAACCGTGGCATTGCGACCCCACAATGTACCTTGTGGACCACGCAGGACTTCGATGCCTTCCAGATCAAACAGCAGGGAAGTCGCACCTTCAGGACGTGGAGCATAAATACCGTCGATGAACAAGGCAACTTCAGGGTCGGCGTATTCGGTCTTGGCGCTATCGTTACCAATACCGCGCATGGTCATGGTGATGACGCCATGGTCACCCTCATTAGTGGCCTGGAAACCTGGTACCAGGTTGACGACGTCCTGGACGTTTTGCACATGCGCATCATCCAGTGCCTGGGCATTGATCGCGGTGATGGCTACTGGTGTGCGTTGCAGTGACGTGGCGCGTTTGGTACCAGTCACAATTACTTCTGAAATGGTAGTGCTTTCTTTGGCGGTTTTTGCCTGAGCTTGTGTCGAGGCTTGCTCTTGTGCCTGAACGCTGCCCATGCTGGCGAGCAGGGAAAAAATGGCGAACTGGATGGGAGTGCACGCGGCTTTCCGCGGCACGGATGTGCTGATTTTCATATGTCTCCTGTTACACGGTTAGATTTATTGGCTTATTAAACCATTACGTCTTTATGTGAAAACGTTTTCTTATATATGTTTTGCGATTTCTTGTTTTGAAACCGTTTTCATATTACATAGAAACGGTTTTCCGTGTCAAATATAAAATGGTAACGTTTTCAAAATGTTGTAATATGAGATGCCCAGAAGGGGGGCGTGGCTCAGCTTCCCTCAGAGGTATTTGCAAAAACGGGGTGGCATGCCCGGGCGGGGCTGCCACAACAAAACCGTATGAATTTTGCAACAGGTTTATATAAAAACAGAAGAACTTGTTTCTATTCATGAAATGAGTTCCAGAAAACAGGAGACTTTGAATGAAACCGGCACCTAATATTCGTAACATTTTGATTGTGGGCGGTGGGACCGCAGGCTGGTTGACTGCATGTTTTTTGGCCAGCAATCTGTCTCTCGCCAAAAAGGCATCTTCATCCCCGGATGGCATCAGCATTACCCTGGTGGAATCCAAAGAGATAGGCATCATAGGTGTGGGGGAAGGCAGCTTTCCTTCCATCCGCGGCACACTGGCTGCCATAGGTATCGATGAAGTGCGTTTCATTCGCGAATGCAACGCGACATTCAAACAGGGCGTGCAATTTGCCGACTGGGTCCGGCCAGCGGGTGCTGAAGGCAACGGGCATTATTTCCATCCTTTCAGCCATCCCAGCCAACGTCAGGGCGGGCCGGAATTATTACCTTACTGGTTGCTGGGTGCAGCTGGTTCTGGCAAGGCAAGGCGGCCTTTTGCGGATGCTGTCAGCATGCAGAAGCGCATTGCCGATGCCCATCGTGGTCCCAAGCGTTTCGACGACAAGGATTTTCTTGGTCCCATGAATTATGCCTATCACTTTGACGCGGGCAAATTGGCGGCGCTGTTGTGCGAGCATGGCAAATCATTGGGTGTGCAGCAGGTACTGGCGACCGTCGAGCACGTGCAACTCGATAATGAAGGTGCCATTGCTGCCGTGCATACCAAAGAAGGGCAGGCGCTGACTGCTGATCTGTATATAGACTGCACCGGTTTCCGTGCCGCCCTGATAGGCGAAGCACTGGGTTCTCCTTTCCGCAACATGAATGATGTGTTGTTTGTTGACCGTGCCGTGGCGATGCAGGTACCGTATGCGCAGCCAGATATGCCTATCCCTTCCTATACGATTTCTACTGCGCAAGAAGCTGGCTGGACCTGGGATATAGGCTTGCAGCAAAGACGCGGCATAGGCTATGTGTATTCCAGCCGGCACACGGATGAAGCACGGGCAGAGCAGGTCTTGCGCAATTACATAGGACCGGCGTCTGACGGTATGTCCGCCCGGTTGCTGAAGCTGAATGTCGGTTACCGCGAAACCCAGTGGGTCAAGAATTGCGTGGCGATCGGTTTGTCCGGCGGCTTCCTGGAACCGCTGGAATCATCCGGCATAGGCCTGATAGAAACCGCTGCCTATCTGCTGACCTATCTTTTCCCCTTCAATGGCGAACTGGCACCGGTTGCCACCCAGTTCAACCAGCATATGAAGGAGCGCTATGAGCGCATCATCGATTTCGTCAAAATGCATTACTGCCTGACGCAACGTACGGACAGTGCATTCTGGCGCGACAATACCGACCCTGCCACCATCCCCCACAGCTTGCAGGAGAGATTGGCAATGTGGCGTTGCCGCCCGCCTAATCGCATGGATTTTGTGACTGACATGGAAATGTATCCGCCATCCAGCTGGCAGTTTGTGCTGTATGGGATGGAATTCCAGACCGACATGGGCGTCAATCAATTTTCTTACCCGCGTATGGAAGAAGCCGCCAAAGAATTCCAGATGATTGCGCAGATGTCGCAGCATGCCATGGCCGATTTACCGGATCACCGGAAACTGGTTGAGCATATGTGCAAAACCTCTGCCGACATACAGGTGGCGCGCCGGGCTTAGTTGGTTTGCTTTGCTCTCCAGAGGGGCTGGGCCGACGCTGGTTGGCCTGACACCTGTTGATGAGTAGTCATGAGCAAAAGCTGATTGGAAGCGTCGGCGTTTGCTCATTTGAAAAGAAGCATGCTATCCTAATTGTGAAAAGCTTTTCATGATAGGACTTACGCAAAATTGCCCCATCTGCGTTGTAGCTCCTGGCCGTACTATTCGTACTGTCTGCGTCGCTTCGCCTTGCTGGAACAATTTTGCGTAGGTCCTATGTGTTTGTCCTATGTGTTTAATAATGATCTTTCCAAAGAATCATCCTGCCCGACGGAAGGTATTGCGTGGTCGAAAAAATTAGAACAAAAAATGTGCCAGTGACTTTATTGGATGTAGCGCGTGAGGCGGGTGTTTCACCCAGTACGGTGTCGCGCATACTCAATGGTACCGCCAAGGTATCGCCAGACAAGCGGAAAGCCGTTGAAACTGCCATCGCAGAGATGAAGTTCGAGCCTAACCAACTGGCACAGGGCCTGAAAAGCGGTCGTTCCATGACCATAGGCATTGTGGTGCAGGATATCGCCAGCCCCTTCTTTGATGAAACCCTGCATGGTGTGGATGAAGGGCTCAAAGGTACCGGCTATGCATCCGTCATCGTCAGTGGTCACTGGAATGCGGAAGAAGAGGCGGCGCGTATCAAGCTGCTGCTGGCGCGCAAGGTGGACGGCATCATCTTGCTGTCAGGCCGTATCGCTGACAAGACGGTACTTGAATTTGCCAGGGACAAACCGATAGTCGCCACTGGCCGTGCCCTGCATAGCAAGACCGCGGTGGGCTTCAAGCTTGACAATGAGCATGGTGCCTACCTGGCAACCAGGCACCTGATCGAGCTTGGCCACAGACGCATTGCCTTTGTCACAGGCCCCGCCAACAATACGGATGCGCTGGAACGGCAGGAAGGCTACCAGCGTGCCCTGCAAGAATCGAATATCGCATTTGAAGAAAACCTGGTGGTCGAAGGCAATTTCCATGAAGCCAGCGGCCTGATGGCGATCAACCGCTTGCTTGAAAACCAGCAGCAATTCAGCGCCGTTTTTGCTGCCAATGACCTGTCTGCCTATGGCGTACGGCTGGGCCTGTACAGAAAAGGCATACGGGTGCCGGAAGATATCTCACTCATCGGTTTCGACGATTTGCCCAGTTCACTCTACACCACACCACCACTGACAACGATCCACCAGCCTTTGTATGACATGGGTTTGCTGGCAACCAGGACGCTGCTGGGTTTGATCAGCGGAACGGACGTTGACCTGGCTTTGCCGGGCCTGGAGCTGATCGCCAGGGAAACCACACGACGCCTGAGATAAATGACTCTGTCGCCAGGCATTCATCCTTAATCTGGCTGATAGCGGGCGGGTAGTGGGCAGCATGCTACCCGCTACCCGAGCTATATCCTTGTCTTTCATGGCATGCAGGCAGCGCATTTCAGCCATATTTCAGTCTGTCTGAATTCGCGTTAAGCGTATTTTTTCCCTATCTTTGATATTCCCGCCCGGAATGTGCTGTGAATGTGCTGTGAATGTGCTGTTAATTGCAGTCGCATGCCTGACGCTGCTTGCACGTTTGCAAAACAGGGAAATGTTGGTTAAACTGGAATCGACATCAGACATCGTACAACATGATGTTGTAAAGATGTAGCAAGTGTCCAATCCTGGCTGCGGATCATGTATTGCATGCATGATCACCACGCCTGATCGCCAGAAACAAAAATGGATGGCCTGTCAACGCATCATAACGGATCAGTGAAATGACTGGATTGAATTTCTGGCGCAAAGTCTGCGGCGCAGGCTTGCTGCTATGTGCGTTCTTCATGCCGGTACGGCAGGCAGCGGCAACACCTGTGCCGGATGGCAGGGTGCAGGCTCCGGCTATCGTCGAGCAATGGGGGAGCATAGAAATCACCCTGGCCGGTAGCTCACAGGGCAATCCCTTTACTGAAGTTGAATTATCAGCCCGCTTTCGTCAGGGGGAAAAGCTGCTGGATGTTGCCGGATTCTATGACGGTGAAGGTATCTACAAGATACGCTTCATGCCAGAAAGTACCGGTATCTGGCAGTATACGACCAGCAGCAATCAAGCTGCGTTGCGCGGCCAGAGCGGTAGCTTCACCGTTACTGCACCTGCTGCCGGTAATCATGGCCCGGTCAAGGTGCGCAACACTTTCCATTTTGCTTATGCTGACGGGCAAGCCTATCATCAGCTAGGTACAACCAGCTATGCCTGGATACATCAGGGTGATGCACTGGAAGAACAAACTCTGCGCACGCTGGCGGCCTCGCCATTTAACAAGCTGAGGATGACGGTATTTCCCAAGCATTACGAGTGGAGCAAGAACGAACCGCAACTCTACCCATTTGAAGGCACACCACCAGCGCAGTGGGATGTGACCCGTTTTAACCCTGCGTTTTTCCACCATCTGGAACAACGTGTTTCTCAGTTGCGCACACTGGGTATAGAGGCCGACATTATCCTGTTCCACCCGTATGACAAGGGGCACTGGGGCTTTGACCGCATGGCAGCAGCAGCCGATGACCGTTATCTGCGCTATGTGGTCGCCCGTCTGTCAGCTTTTCGCAATGTATGGTGGTCAATGGCCAACGAATTCGATTTCATGACCGGGAAAACACCAGCCGACTGGGACCGCTACTTCCAGATCGTGCAAGCCAATGATCCCTATCAGCATCTGCGGTCGATTCATAATGGCAGCATCTTGTATAACCACACCTTGCCCTGGGTGACCCATGCCAGCATACAGAGTGGGTCAGCAACGGAAGATTTTGAGCGTGCCGTGATCTATCGTGATGTCTATCGCAAGCCAGTGATTTTCGACGAGGTCAAATACGAAGGTAATCTTCCCCAGCGCTGGGGGCGGCTCAGCGCCGAAGAAATGGTCCTGCGGTTTTGGCACGGCAGCATTGCCGGTACCTATGTTGGCCACAGCGAGAGCTATCTTGATCCTGAAGACATTATATGGTGGGCCAAGGGTGGGGTGTTCCACGGGCAAAGTGTGCCGCGCCTCGCCTTTTTGCGAAAAATACTTGAGGATGGTCCGGCCGATGGCCTGGAACCCATTGATAAATGGCAGGACTATCCCTTTGCCGGTAAACGTGGTCAGTATTACCTCGGTTATTTTGGTAGCGAACCGCGTACTAGCTGGCGTTTTGAACTGGCCAAGGCCGGTCTTGCCGAAGGCATGAAGTTCAGGGTGGATGTGATTGACACCTGGAACATGAGCATCACTCCTGTGCCCGGCCTGTTTGAACTCAAGAAACAGGATAACTATCTGTTCGCAGACAAAGATGGCCGCAGCGTCAGCTTGCCTGGCCAGCCCTATATGGCAGTGCGTATAGTGAAGCTACCGTGACATCTACCTTGCTCAGATGGCTGGCAATCGCCGGCATTATTTTCCTGCAGACACCGATATCAGTTGCCAATCAAGTCACGGATGTGCCGGTCAGTGTTGAGCAGTGGGATTTCTTTGAAATCAAACTGACTGGCCCGGCCACGGGCAACCCGTTTACCGAAGTCAGTCTGTCGGCACAATTTGTGCAAGGTGACAGGAAGCTGGATGTGCCAGGATTTTACGATGGCGATGGTATCTACCGTATACGCTTCATGCCCGACACCATTGGTGAATGGCAGTATGAGACGCATAGCAACCGTGTCGAATTGCAAGGCAGGCATGCTGCCATTCTTGTCAAGCCTGCGCGCGCTGGCAACCATGGCCCGGTAAGCGTGCGCAATACCTTTCATTTTGCCTATGCTGATGGCACTCCATATCGCCAGATCGGTACGACCAGCTATTCCTGGCTGCATCATAACCAGGCACTGGAAGAACAAACACTCAAGACACTGGCGACATCGCCGTTCAACAAGTTGCGAATGGTGGTGTTTCCCATGCAGCAGAATAATCCCGACCTGTATCCTTTTGCCGGAAGACCACCACTGGCCTGGGATCTGAGCCGTTTTAATCCGGCTTTTTTTCGGCATATAGAGACAGGTATCGACCAGCTCCGTACGCTGGGGATCGAGGCCGATATCATCCTGTTCCATCCTTATGACAAGGGGCATTTTGGCTTCGACCGCATGCCGGCGAGCGTCGATGACCGCTATCTTCGCTATGTGGTGGCACGCCTGTCCGCTTACCGTAACGTCTGGTGGTCAATGGCCAATGAGTTTGACTTCATGACGGCGAAAACAACGGCCGACTGGGATCGTTATTTCCATATTGTGCAGCAGAGTGATCCCTATCAGCATTTGCGTTCTATTCATAATGGCTTACAGTTGTATAACCAGACCCAGCCCTGGGTCACCCATGCAAGCATACAGAGTGGAGCGGTGGCCGAAGATGCCAGGCGTGCCGTGATTTTACGAGATGTTTATCGCAAGCCTGTGGTACTGGATGAAGTGAAGTACGAAGGCAATATGCAGCAACGCTGGGGGCACCTGACACCAGAAGCGATGCTGCTGCGGTTTTGGCAGGCAACTATCGCTGGTACCTATGCGGGCCACAGTGATACCTATCTGGATCCTGAAGATGGTTTGCCGTGGTTGGACAAAGGCGGTGTGTTCCGTGGACAGAGCGTGCCGCGGATCGCCTTCCTGCGCTCGGTACTGGCAACGGCACCAGCCGAAGGCCTTGATCCCATCGACGAAGGGGCCAGTCTTCCCTTTGTGGGCAAACGCGGCAGTTATTACCTGACTTACTTCGGACGTGCAACACCGCTCAACTGGAAATTTTTGCTGTACCAATCCGGACTCAGGGAAGGGATGCGCTGCAAGGTAGAGATCATCGATACCTGGAACATGACGATACATCCCGTCGATGAGTATTTCGAACTTAAAAAGCAAGATGATGACAGTTTTATCGACAAGCATGGCCGCAGTATTGCATTGCCCGGCAAGCCCTACGTGGCCTTGCGCATCACAGTATTAACAACGCAGCAGCAATAATTGAATGAACAGTTTTTTCGTCATCTGCAATCCATTTATATTCAGGTGGCGCTAAGGCTATAACAAACGCTATAACAAACCAAATGGAGAGCAAATAGTGAACAAACATCAAGCCCACCCGGTTAATCAGAAGCGCCGCCGATTGCTGCAAGCAGGTGCAGTGCTGGCCACTTGTCTGTCCGAACCTGTATTGGCAGCGACCAGGGACGATCCATGGCAGGCAGCGCAAGCGATTATCGATCGCTGTACCCGGACATTGACGTTTCGTCCGCAAGACTTTCTCATCACCGCCTATGGGGCCAGTGAGTGCGAGGTGGTGCTGACAGAGGCGTTCATCTCTCACGATGAACGGGGCAAGGTCAAGGCACCCAAGCCAGGTGCTGCCGATTGTTATCCGGCAATCACCGCAGCGATTGCGGCTTGCCATGCGGCCGGTGGTGGCCGTGTACTCATACCAAAGGGTAACTGGTTATGCTGTGGCCCCATGGTATTGCGTTCGAACGTGCATGTGCATCTGGCTGCTGGTGCCCACCTGTTTTTTAATAATGACCCGGCTGACTATGCGCGGCATGGCGACTACGATTGTGGCCCGAATGGAAAGCTGGTGCTCTCGCGCTGGCAAAGTAATGATTGCCTGAATTTCTCACCGCTGGTGTACGCCTACGGCCAGCAAAACATTGCCCTTACTGGTGAAGATGCCACCAGCATTCTGGATGGCCAGGGCGGTGTCGCATTTCCTGGCAGTAAGGATTGCTGGTGGGGCTGGGCGGGTCGCAAGGCAGACGGCGCACCCGCCAATGACAGGCAAAGCGTGGTCAATCCGCGCAACCCGGCTTCGCTGGAATCACTGGCACCCGGTTTGTCCCCTGAACAGGCCAGGCTGATAGAAGGTGGTCGGGAAACCTGGCGCTCAGACCATTATTTCTTGCCAGCCTTGTCTGAAGCGGGTGTACCGGTTGAACGCCGGATTTTTGGCATGGGTCATTTCCTGCGGCCACATATGATCCAGTTGATTGGCTGCACCGATGTATTACTGCAAGACTATCAGGTGCAGGCTGCGCCATTCTGGTTGCACAATCCTGTCAATTGCCGCAACGTACTCTTCCGCAATGTGCAAATGCAAAGCATAGGACCGAACAGTGATGGTTTTGACCCGGAATGTTGCGACAATGTGCTGGTCGACGGATGCACCTTCAATACCGGCGACGATTGTATTGCCATCAAGGCTGGCAAAAACCGCGACATCCAGTATGGGGTGACACGCAATATCGTGATTCAGAATTCCATCATGAATAGTGGCCACGGCGGTGTCACGCTGGGCAGCGAAATGGCGGGTGGTATTGAAAACATCTATGTGCAGAATGTGGAATTTCGTAATCTGCACTGGGCCAGCGATGCCTTGCGTACTGCTATCCGCCTGAAGACCAATATGAATCGTGGCGGATTTTTGCGCCACCTCTATGTGCGCAATGTGACCTTGCCTAACGGCGTGCAGACCAAGGCCAGCTTTTCCAATCTGTTGCCAGGTGCCGAGGTGCCGCCACGCAGCGCATCGGTGGGCGGCGGGGCGGTCATTACCTTCGATTGCGATTACGCGCCCAAGGATGACGTGATGCGGATACGGCCGCCACAGGTATCGGACGTGTACATTAGCGGAGTCAAGGTCAGCAATGTGAATACCGATCAGGGGGCGCGTTCCTGCTACCAGGCTATTGTCTTACTCGGGCCGCTCAAATCCAGCTACAACGGCCCGGATAAGCCCGTGGTGTCACCCATTACGAATGTGACCATCAGCGACTGCGACTTTGGCACACCGGTGAATGGCAAGCAAGCCTGGTTCATCCATAATGTGCGCGAACTGGTGTTGCGCAACGTCACCATCGCGAACAAGGTTTACAACGAAGTGCTGTCAGCATGATGGAATGACCCGGTACTGCCGTGTGTTGAAATGCGGCAGTACTGGTGGGCATGAGATAAATAATATTGTCGATAATTTAATGCGAAATATTGCTAAATAAGCATTCATTCAAGGTAAGCACCTGACAAGGGTGCGCATATAAAAGTGGCACTATTTACTTTTATTCCAGTTATTTCTCATTTCCAACCCTGATTTCGTCAGTCTGTCGCAAATGTCAGGCCAATTTTTCCTGGATTTGTCAGAATGCCTGCCTGAGAGATTGCGTTTGTCTTGACGCTGAAAGGGACGGGGACTATATTACTGACTCAAAAGTAAGTTAATTGAGTTATTGTTATAATGTCATGTCCTTTTAAGCCTAAATGGGAGCGTCGTAAGGATGCCCGCCCGCAAGAATTGCTTGCTGCTGCCCTTGACCTGTTTGTCGAACGCGGCTTTGCTGCGACACGTCTGGATGATGTGGCGCGTACTGCTGGCGTTTCCAAAGGTACCTTGTATTTGTATTTTTCCAGCAAGGAAGAATTATTCAAGGCAGTAGTCAGGGAAAGCATCGTACCTTTGATCGGGGCGGCAGAGGACACGATTGGCCAGTTTAACGGTGGTAGCGATGAACTGTTTCGTTTGATCACGCATACCTGGTGGGACAACGTTGGCAAGACCAAGTTATCCGGTTTGCCGAAACTGATGATGGCAGAAGCCGGGAATTTTCCTGAGCTGGCCAGGTTTTATCAGGAAGAAGTGGTCGATCGTGGTCAAAACCTGATGACAATAGTATTGCGTCGGGGCATGGAGCGTGGTGAGTTCCGCCAGGTGGATCTGGAAATTGATACCAGAATATTGACGGCACCCGTGATCATGATGATGATGTGGAAGCATTCACAAGGCGTCTGCGAGATCGATCCTGACAAGCTTGATACCTATCTTGAGCATTACATAGAAATCGCATTGCATAGCCTGCGTATATAGAATTATAAAAATTTGAGGCACCACCAGAACGTTCAAGTGTAGCGGTCGCTGGCATGACAATGCCTGTGCGGCATAGTGCTGGCTACGTTTGCAACAGTCCTGGTCCTACAAAATATAGATGCGCTGCTTGACCCTAACATAGTGTCAGGCTTTAAAGTCAGGGTTTCATCTGATCTTGGGGGCGGCTTGTTGCCCGTGTTTTTCCAAGTCTTGAAACAATTACTTTTTGGAAAAAACAATCATGTTAAAGCGCAGGACATTCTGGATCGTCGCCGTTGTGGTGCTGCTGGCAGCAGGGCTGCTGCTGGCCAAAAGAAAGTCGCAGGGCACCACTGCGCCATCTGCTGTCGCTATTGCAGCAGCGCCAGTACTGGAATTTTTACCTGCCGATATTACTGAAGTCAAAACCACCGAAGTCAGGAAACTGCTGGCATTGTCAGGTGCCTTGCGTGCAGTCAATCAGGCTGCGGTCAAAGCCAAAGTAGCGGGCGATATTACCGAAGTACTGGTGCGCGAAGGCGAGGCCGTGCAGGCTGGCCAGATCCTGGTGAAAATGGATAATAGCGATTACCTGGCGCGGCAGGAACAGGCGCGTGGTGCACTGGCCGCCGCCCAGGGGCAACTGGAAATCGCCCGCACTGCACGCGACAATAACCGCGCCTTGCTCGACAAGAGTTTCATTTCCAAGAACGCCTACGACAATACCAATAATCAGTATGCGATTGCGGTAGCCAATGTCGATAGCGCCAAAGGCGCGCTGGCCGTTGCCCAAAAAGCCCTGGCGGATACCGTCATCCGCGCGCCGATTACCGGTATGGTCAGTAGCCGCATGGTACAGCCTGGTGAAAAAATATCTCCTGATAATCGTCTGCTGGACGTAGTCGATTTGCGCGTACTTGAAATGGAAGCACCGGTACCGACCCAGGACATCGCCAGCATCCGTATAGGCCAGGCAGTGCAATTAAAAATTGAAGGCGTGACGGCAGCAGTGGAGGGCAAGGTCGTCAGGATCAACCCGTCTACGACGGCCGGCTCGCGCTCCATTATGGCGTATGTGCAGGTTGCCAATCCAGACACCGTGTTGAGGGCCGGCATGTTCGGCGAGGCACAACTGGTAGTGGATAAAAAATCCGATGTACTGGCCGTGCCCGAGACTGCCATACAGTATGAAGCTGAGCAGGCTTTTGTGTATGTGATAGAGAATAATATTCTGCAGCAAAAGCCGGTGAAGCTGGGTTTGCGTGGTGACAGCAAGGGCCAGGCGGTGGTTGAAATCACTGCTGGCCTGGTGCCGGATGCACGTATCGTCAAGGCCAACCTGGGACGCTTGCGTGCCGGTGTTGCAGTTAAACTGATTACCGCCACAGGCAAGGTGTAAGTATGTGGTTCACACGTATCAGTATAGGCAACCCGGTGCTGGCAACCATGATGATGGTGGCGTTTGTGGTGCTCGGTCTGTTTTCTTACCAGCGCCTGCGGGTTGATCAATTCCCTGACATTACTTTTCCGGTGGTGGTTATCCAGACTGATTATCCGGGCGCTTCGCCGGAAACCATTGAATCAGATGTGACACGCAAGGTGGAAGAAACCGTCAACACCATCAATGGCATCAGCGCACTGACATCGCGTTCCTATGAAGGCACGTCAGTGGTCATCCTGGAATTTGATCTGACGATAGACCCGGCACAGGCAGCGCAGGACGTGCGTGAAAAAGTGGCTCTGATCAAATCCACCTTCCGCAAAGAGGTCAAGGAACCACGGGTCACCCGCTATGACCCATCGGACAAGCCCATCTTTTCAGTATCGGTGACGAATGACGACAAGATCAAGAAACGCGATTTCCGCGAGCTGACCACCATCGGTGATCAGCTCGTCAAAAAACGCCTGGAAAATGTACGCGGTGTCGGTTCCGTTACCCTGGTCGGTGGCGTCAAGCGCGAGATCAAGATTTACCTGAAACCGAATGAACTCGAAGCACTGGGCCTGGGTGTGGATCAGGTTATCAATGCCTTGCGCAATGAGAACCAGGAACTGCCCACCGGTGCCATCCGTGCGCTCGATAATGAAAAGGTCGTGCAGATACAGGGCCGCATCCAGAATCCGCAAGACTTTGGCCGCATTATCGTTGCCCGCCGTGGTGGGCAGCCGGTCTTGCTGTCGCAAGTGGCGACCGTGCTGGATGGACAGGAAGAGCAGGAAAGTCTGGCCCTGTACAACGGCCAGCGCACTGTGGCACTGGATATTCTGAAAGCCCAGGGGCAAAACACCATAGAAGTTGCCAACGGCCTGACCGATGCCCTGAAGGTACTGGAGCCACAGTTGAAGGCACAGTACCCGGGTGTCAAGGTACAGGTCATCAAGGATGGTTCCCGCCAGATACGGGTGGGGGTGGAAAACGTCCGCCGTACCCTGATAGAAGGGGCTGCACTGACGGTGTTGATTGTCTTTCTGTTCCTGAATTCCTGGCGTTCTACCGTCATCACCGGCCTGACCTTGCCGGTGGCACTGATAGGTACCTTTTTGTTCATGGACATGTTTGGTTTCACCATCAACATGATCACCCTGATGGCCCTGTCATTGTGTGTGGGCTTGCTGATTGATGATGCCATCGTGGTGCGCGAAAACATCGTGCGCCATGCCGGCATGAAAGTGAATGGCAAGTTCAAGGATCACCATACGGCAGCGCTGGAAGGTACGGCAGAAATCGGCCTGGCCGTGCTGGCAACGACCTTCTCCATCGTCGCGGTGTTTTTGCCTGTGGGTTTCATGGGCGGCATCATTGGCCGTTTCTTCCATCAGTTTGGCATTACCGTCACGGCTGCCGTGCTGATTTCCATGTTTGTATCCTTCACGCTGGACCCGATGTTGTCATCCATCTGGCCCGACCCCGATGCCCATGGTCATCCTACGGTAGATGAAAACGGCAAGTCGATCCGCAAGGGCTGGTATGCAAACAGCATAGGCCGGGTACTCGAACAGTTCGAACGTGGCGTGCAGTGGTTTTCACGCGGCTATCAAGTCATGTTGCGCTGGTCGCTCAAGCACCGCATCAAAACCCTGCTGATCGCTGCCCTGACTTTTTTCCTGGGTTTGGCGATACCCGGCACAGGCCTGATCGGGTCCGAATTTGTGCCGCAGGCGGATTACTCTGAAACCGGTGTCACCTATTACACACCAGTAGGTTCATCGCTGGAACTGACAGAAACCAAGGTGCATCAGGTGGAAGCCGTGGTCAAGGAATTTCCGGAAGTACTGGATACCTACAGTACGGTGAATACCGGTTCGGCCCAGGGCAAGAATTATGTGACCACCTTTATCCGCCTGGTGCCACGCAAGGACAGGGCCAGAACCACGGTGCAGATGTCGATACCGTTGCGCGCCCGTTTGAGCCAGATTGCCGGTATCACCGTCACCCATATCGGCGCACTCGATGGCGTGGGCGGTGATAACAAGAACCTGCGCTTCAGCCTGCAAGGCAGTGACCTGGTGGAACTGGGTAAATTGTCCGAACAGGTGCAGGTAAAATTGCGCAGCATTCCTGGCCTGGTCGATCTGGATTCCAGCCTGAAGGCGCAAAAACCGACCATCTCGGTACAGCCGCGCCGTGATATTGGTGCTGACCTGGGTGTCGGTGTGGCGCAGATAGGCGGTGCCCTGCGGCCTTTGCTGGCGGGTGAAATCGCCACCACCTGGCGTGCGCCGGATGATGAAAACTATGATGTCACGGTGCGTCTGTCACCCAATGACAGGAATAATGCCGATGACCTGTCGCGCCTGATGCTGACCAGTTCACAGACGAATGCCGATGGCTCACCGAAAATGGTGCCCTTGCGCCAGGTGGCTGATATCAAGCCATCGACCGGTGCCAACCAGATCAATCGCCGTGATTTGAACCGTGAAGTCGAATTGTCGGCCAATGTGGTTGGCCGTTCGGCCGGCGAAGTCAGTGCTGAAGTAAAAAAAGTGCTGGAAGGCATGCAATGGCAACCTGGTTATCGCTACAAGATGGGCGGCGCGACCAAGAACATGACCGAATCCTTTGGCTATGCGCTGTCGGCCCTGGCCCTGGCGGTGATCTTCATCTACATGATCCTGGCGTCACAGTTTGCCAGCTTCTTGCAGCCGATTGCCATCATGTCGGCCCTGCCCATGACTTTGATAGGCGTGTTCCTGGCTTTGATGTTCTTCCGCTCTACGCTGAACATGTTTTCCATCATCGGTTTCATCATGCTCATGGGATTGGTTACCAAGAATGCCATTTTGCTGGTAGATTTTGCCAATCAGGCAAGAAAAGATGGCATGAATCGTATGGAAGCCTTGCTGGAGGCAGCACATGTGCGCTTGCGCCCCATCCTGATGACGACGCTGGCAATGGTATTTGGCATGGTGCCATTGGCATTTGCCCTGTCAGAAGGTTCCGAGCAGCGTGCGCCGATGGGGCAGGCTGTGATAGGTGGGATTATCACTTCATCATTGCTGACTTTGGTGGTTGTGCCCGTGATTTATACCTATCTGGATGATCTTGGTCTATGGATTACGCAAAAATGGCGAGGTAATCGTCAAACTGCCCAAGTGCTTTGATAAAATGCCGGTTCCCTATTAATTTTGCAATCGAGTAAAGAAATGAACATCGAAAAAGCCCGCTTCAACATGATAGAGCAACAAATCCGTCCATGGAATGTCTTGAACCAGGAAGTGCTGGACATGCTGATCGTTGTCAAGCGTGAGGATTATTTCCCGGCAGAACAAAAAAGCCTGGCTTTTTTTGACACCGAATTGCCGTTGCCAGATGGCAGCAAGGCCATGACGCCAAAACTGGAAGCCCGCATCCTGGAAGAACTGGCCCTGAAGAAGCAGGAAACAGTATTGCTGATCGGCGCTGGTAACGGCTACCTGGCAGCACTGCTGGCCTACCGCGCGCGTCATGTCACGGTACTGGAATCATCCCCAGGCCTGCGTGACCTGGCGGTTGCTAATCTGGCCAACAACCATGTGAGTAATGTGGATGTCGTATTGGCAGATGCATTCAGTTTCAAAGATACCGGCACTTATGACGCCATCGTCATCGCCGGTGGCCTGGAACAAGTGCCAGAGCAATTGCAAAAGCAGTTGAATGCCGGTGGTCGTTTGTTGGCGTTTGTTGGTCAACTGCCGACCCTGACTGCGCAGTTGCAGACCCGTACTTCTGGCACTGATGTATCGACACGCAATTTGTTTGAAACCGTGGTGGCCCCTGCTGTTGGTGCCGCACCGGTTTCTCATTTCAGCTTGTAATTTGAAACCGATACGCTAGAACAAACTGGAAAAAAATCATGCAACACATCACTGCCACCGAACTTGCGCAATGGTTGAACGATAGCAGTAGAAATCCACCTGTTTTACTCGATGTACGGGAACCTTGGGAGCATCAGACTTGTCATATCCCCGGTGTGCAACTGATGCCCATGCAAACGGTACCAACGAGTTTTCATGAACTGGAACCGGATGACGTGATTGTCTGCATCTGTCATCACGGTGGACGCAGTATGCAGGTAGCAAATTTTTTAGAGCGTCAGGGTTATACCCAGACAATTAACCTGACGGGTGGGGTGCATGCATGGGCGCAGCAAGTCGACCCAGCAATGCCTACCTATTAATTTACTTTTTTTCGGAGCGTTACATGCGTAATCCTATTCTTGCCACACTGCTTGCCAGTGCCTTCCTTTCGCTGAATGCAAACGCCACAGATTTGCTGCAAATCTACAAGGATGCTTTGGCAAATGATGCGCAGTATGCGAGTGCCCGGGCATCGTTGACGGCTGGACAGGAAAAACCAATACAGGGCCGTGCCGGCCTGTTGCCAGGTGTCGCTTTGAGAGGATCGGACACTAAATCCAGCACCGACGCTGAAGTCGATGCCTTTCCTGGTTCGCGCACCGTGAAAGGCACATCCAATGCCTGGACGCTGGCGCTGTCACAGCCCTTGTTCAACTGGACCAACTGGCAGCAATATGAACAAAGCAAACTCTTGCTGCTGGTCACCGAAGCGCAGTTTGCCCAGTCCAGACAAGACCTGATCGTGCGGGTAGCGCAAGCTTATTTCGATGTACTGGCAGCGCTGGACACACTGGAAACCCTGCGTGCACAAAAGAGCGCCATCTCTGAACAATTAGCTTCTGCCAAACGCAATTTTGAAGTAGGTACTTCCACCATCACTGACACGCATGAAGCACAAGCACGTTATGACCTGGTGACGGCACAGGAATATGCAGGCCAGAGTGATTTGGAAATCAAGCGCGCAGCCTTGCAGCAAATTATTGCCAAAGAAGCCGGTGAATTGGCGCCACTGCGGCCTGGCGTCAAACTGAATGCGCCACAACCGGCAGTGATTGATGACTGGGTTGGTTCGGCAGAAAAGCAAAACTACAGTGTGGTCGCTTCGCAAGTTGCGGTGGAAATTGCCAAACGCGATATCGAAAAAAGCCGTGCCGGTCATTACCCCACAGTTGACCTGGTAGCGACGACCGGTCGCCAGACCACGGGTGGCGCGACCAACCCGCCTTCAAGCGGCGTCATCAAGCCTACTACCATAGGCATACAATGGAATATCCCACTGTTCTCTGGTTTTGCTGTTAACAGCCGCGTCAAGGAATCGATTGCACTGGAAGACAAGGCACGCAGTGATTATGAAAACGCGCGCCGTACAGCGGCTCAGGGTGCACGTCAGGCTTTTGTTGGCGTGACTTCCGGGTTGGCCCAGGTGAAGGCGTATGAAGCTGCAGAAATCTCCAGCCAGTCTGCTCTGGATTCAAATAAACTCGGTTATCAGGTTGGTGTGCGTATCAATATCGACGTGCTGAATGCGCAGCAACAGTTGTACACAACCCGTCAAACTTTGGCAAAAGCGCGTTATGACACCGTCCTTAACGGCCTGCGCCTGAAGTCTGCTGCTGGTACGCTGAAAGAAGAAGACCTGGCAGAAGTGAATGCCTTGCTGCAGCATTGATTCGCATTCATTCACATTGATTTCAGGTTCAGACAGGCAGTAAAAAAGCTCGCTTCAAGCGAGCTTTTTTCATTCAAACACGACGATGATGTACGTAATGATTGATGCTGGTTCAGACCTCGACTTGCTTGCCGATTTCATGATAGGCTTCACTATGTTCCTGCAACCATTGCTGGGCGAGGTGGAGATTGTCGTGTTCCCATGGCTGAAAGCCCGGCTTGAAGTAAGCCAGGTATTGCGGCAATGAAAACCATGTCAGGCCACGGCGACCAAAATAGAATTTCAATCCTTGCCATAGCGTTTTAGCTTTGAATAATTCGCCATCGCGATACAGACAATGGGCGGTCTGTACTGCGGTGTCAAAGCTGAACAGTATCGTCACATAGAGCAACCAGGCGACGCGCCGCCAATAACCACCTCCCAGGGCTTGATAGACATCAAAGACCACGGATTTGTGTTCGGTTTCTTCTATCGAATGCCAGGTCCATAAACGTTTCATCGGCTCTACAGCATCCTCCACCCATTTTGCTTCACTCAAGACACCGTCGGCAAAAATTGCTGTGAAATGCTCATACGCCATGGTGATTGCCAGGTTGTTTTTGACACTCAGTCCGGCTGCCGTGCGTATGCGCCAGGCTACAAAAGGCTCGATGAAATAACTCAGGCCCTGGGCATTCAGTTGCCGGTTGTATTGTTCATGGATATGGCGGTGGGTAGATTCCTGAGCGATGAAACCCTTGACATCGGCTTTCAGTTTTTCATTTGTCAGTAGCGGCAGGGCAGCGCGTACACTGTCGATGAAATACTGCTCTCCCAGAGGAAAGCTGAAGGACTGAGCATTGAATAACTGCGAACGAAATGCATCGTTGCCCAGCCAGTGGCGAGCAAAGCCCTGAGAGAAATCGATATGCAGGTGCCTGACCTGCAACGTTGCATTTGACCTACCTGCTACGGCACCCGATACGGCACCCGATACGGTGCCCGCTACGGCGCCCGCTACTGTGTTGTTTTCAGTCGCACTCATCTTGCTTCCTCATGTTTAATCATGGAAAACAGTCTAAACAATATGTTTGCCGCGCACTTGTATCAAAGCGTCAAATTTGTACCGACCCGTCATTCGACCGATAAAAACAGATCATAGAAATCTTGCGTAGCGATGCGGTAAATCCAGTAAGCCGGGTCCTGGCTATTGATTTTTTGCCTTAGCTGGGCCGGGGCAATGCCCGCCAGTTCCAGATATTCCCTGTGCATATGGGCCTGGTCGTAATAGCCGGTGTCTTGCGCAATCTGGGTCAGGTCACCCCAGGCTACATCCGGTTTGATCAGGGCGGGCAGGGATTGGCCAAAGCGTACGATACGCCGGACATCGCGTAGCGTGACACCAAATGCATCACGTACCCGGCGTTCAAGCTGCCTTTGCCCTATCCCAAAATAGGCGGACAGGTCCAGCAGGGGAAAGAAGATTTTCTTATGTGCTGCCAGAAATGCGGCGCCGACACTGCCCTTTTTTTGATGATCGAGTATATCCAGCAAAAAATCCTGAAACAGGCTGACGATGCGGCTGATCTCAATCTCACTGTCCAAAGAGCGAAAAAATGCGCTGAGTTTTTCTTTGCCCACCAGTCTGTCCATCGTGATGTAGCCATCAGCGATATGGTTGGCGTTCAGGCCGGTAGCCTGATGCAGCATGCCGGGCCGCAGGCAGACCGAGAGCGCCAAGGTATTTGCCGGGTAGTGTACATGCGTGGGCGTCATGGTCGGCCCGCGCAAGAAAAAGCGTGGTGATTCCGTGCGGCTTTGGTCTGCATTTTCTATGTGGCCACCACCTCGCACGAACAGCATGATGGCTGGACATAGCGTCGCGGGTAAGGATGCCTTGCAGTCATCCAGCTCCACCACCAGTACATGCATGAGCAGGGTCACCAGCTTGGGGTGCACGGGGAAGACCTGGTGTCTGACTGGATAGGTAATGGAACTGGGCTGGTTCAAGATATGGTGAGTAGCATGTGCATAAATTCAACCTGGCCATTTTACTGGGTTTACGCTGATGCGGGCCGCTATCTCAACTGCTTGGTCTGAGCTTTTAATCAACAATAAACAGCTTGGCACCGGTAGAGGTCGATGAGCGATGGGCTTCTGCATCATCTGCTACCTGGTAGCTCATGCCTGCCCGCAAGCTCACTATGCGGCCATCGTCCAGTTCCGTGTGCAGTTCGCCTTCCAGGCATAGCAAGATATGGCCTTTGCTGCACCAGTGGTCGGCCAGATAACCGGGCGTATATTCGACCATGCGCACGCGTATGTCACCGAAGTGGCAGGTGCGCCAATAGGCGGTGCCGGTCACCCCCGGATGGGCGGTCGTTGCTATCGAATTCCAGCCTGTGGTGCCAAAGGGGATGTCCGTGATTTTCATTGCTATCCTTGATCGTAGCTGTGTCAACACAGCTACAACTGTAGACCAGTCGGTGCAACAGCACAGGTAACAATTACAGCTTATTTTGTCGGCATTCTGTAGTGGAGTTCAGTTGTGCCGTCAGGCGCAGGCTTGTAAAACAGCGATATCCGCCGCGGTGATGAGATAGATGCGCCAAGTCTGCTCTTGCGTTTTTGTGTATCTCAATTTTTCGGCAGTTCATTCATGCATGCAATACCAATTTGCTCATCCAGTCTGTGGTTGATGGTAATGCTGCAAAAACGCAAGATGCTCATACCTATCAACGCTCGTTCGTCGGTCTTGTCGCTATGACGTATTTCCTTTTGAAGTACGACGCTGGCGAGTGTCAATTCCTTTCCTGCGAAGGATATCCTGGTTGGTGTGTCATCTCTCTGACCCTTGCCGCAACCCGCCACACCACGAACCGCGCAATCCGTTTCCTTTAGATTCCTGCCCAGATAGTCTGCTTCAAATTTAGTGGTGCCTGAGCCCGTATCCAGCATGGCCAGCACGGGCGTATGTGCTTCAGCTGCAATTTCAGTAAAGATTTTATTCTTTTTGTACCAGTAGGCTTTGCTGGTTTTTTCCAGAACGAAGGGCGTTGCTTTTGGATTGACCAACCATTCCTGGCGGGCAAAGTCGAGTTTAATCGGGTTGTCAAACAAGAGCTGCGGTGAGATCACGCCGGCAATGCCCAATTTGGTCATATCCGGATTATCGGGAATAATGACGACATTGTTTAATGTGACTTCACGCGAGGCCATGCTTGCATTGAGCATAGCCAGTATCTTTATGGGTACCGGATTGCCCGCATGGTCTTTGCCTTTACCTGCTTCAGGAAGCTTACTCGTATCGATTCCTAATAGTTTGGCCGTGCTGTCAATGATCACTTGATTGCTTGAGCCTGAATCGACTATCAATTTCAAGCTTGCATTGCCGATGTTAACGTCAACCGTAAATAACGACGTTTGTGCGTTCCAGGTCATGGGAATGATCAGCGGCCCAGACTCAGCAGCGCTGGCAACGCTGACAACACCGGTAACCAGCGCGAATGCTGCTTTCAGAATAAATAAAAAGCTGCGTTGTAAGTTGTACCTTAGCATGGCAAAACTGTGGCTCCATTTTTTCTATTGCGTAGATTGCAATAGCGAGTCAATCAATCGATGCAGACCGGCGGTCATGGCTTTGACCGAACCTTGCATATCCCATTCATCACTATGAATATTGACAAAATTCGAGATGGCGCGCAATTCCAGGAAGGCCTGATTTTCTTGCAGACAGGTATGAAAAAAAGCCGCACCTTCCATGTTTTCCAGGTCGACTTCGCTGGTATTCACAAACGGTGCCATGGCCGCATTCAATGACATGCTGCGGGCCAGCGGGAAGAGTGAGTTGACGGGCAGATGTGGACAGGCCAGGGTGTGGCGACGTTCGAATTCCATGTCTATCGGTAAATGGGCGAGATGCACAAACCCGGCGGGGGTAAAGAATCCCAGGTCACCTTCCACCTCTGCGGCGACCAGGCAGACGTCACCGATCTTCAGGCCAGAATGGGGGTAGGCACCAGCTATGCCTGCCATGATCAGCATGTCCGGTTTTTGCTGACAGATCAGTTTGGTCGTGGCATGTGCCGTGGCGCTCAGGCCGACGCCAGAGATGATGGTGCTGACATCGTCACGCTGGAACTGGCTGGCTTCGGTCTGGGTGGGGAACAGGACGGTGATTTTCATGGTTTTCTTACAAATCAGTAAACTTCCGGTATGGTTGCCGCAGGTTCTTTCTTGCCTATAGATTATCGCATTGAACTGCTGGCATCAATAAAAGTACAACTTCCTTGCTTTTTGGTATGGACCTGTGTGCGGTACATGGCGAATTGCCCTGCTTTTCAATAGTTGTTGTTTGAATTGAGCATGAAACTTATCCACTATACTTGGCGAAAATAGTGTTTTTGCCCTACGGAAAAATAGCTATGCTGAAATTATCCAGAATTCTGCCGTTATAGAGCTAGAGACGGATTTGCTTGCGGGTAAGGTCTGTCATATTGTTTTTCTTTCCTTTGCTGTAAATCGTTCAGGTGCAATGATGGCCAAAACCAATAAAGAATTTGTCACGGGCCTGTATCAGGTGTTGTGGAATAAACCGGCTGATCAGGCCACGGTTGATTTGTATGCGGCACGCCTGGATTCCGGCCTGCTGACACGGGCTGGTGTTGAATACAATTTCTTGACCGCAACTGATTACAGCCCGGAAGCGGAACAGATAGTGCGTCTTTATTTTGCCGCCTTTAATCGCATTCCTGACTATGACGGTTTTTTGTTCTGGATGGGCGTGCAAAGAAACGGTGGCAGTAATCTGCAAATTGCCCAGACCTTTGCGCAATCGGAAGAATTTGTTGCCAAATACGGTAGCAATATATCGAATACCCAGTATCTGGACCTGATCTACCAAAACGTGCTGGGGCGTAATGCCGATGTCGCAGGCCGTGATTACTGGCTGCAGCAAATGGCGGGTGGTATGTTGCGTGGTGAAATTCTGAACCAGTTTGCGCAGTCATCAGAATTTCAAACCTCGGCGGCAACCAAGGTGTATGCCAGCGTGGTGTACACCACGCTGCTGGGACGTATGCCTACCGCAGCAGAGGCTGCTGCTGCTCCTGCCAATGTTGAGCAACTGGTGCTGAAGGTAGCGCAAGCTTCTGAAGTGACACCGACCATAGGCAGTATTAGCTATTCTTCCACGGTATTTAATGAAAAACAGCTCAATGACGGCAGCATCGTCAATACCGTCACGCTTATCCTGACCGGTGATACCTTTAAGGGCAATGTCGGTGCCAGCCTGGGTAAAGTATCGAATGTGCCTGCCGGCCTGACGGCCAGCCTGACCAAGACCACCGATACCACGGCAACCTTGACACTGACGGGTTTTGCTACCAGTAACAATAGTGTTAATAATGTCAGTAATTTGACCGTGACGCTGGACAATGCCGCATTCACTGGTGGCAAGGTGGTGAATATCATCAATGCCGTCAAGTCTGATCTGCAAATCAATTTCATCGATATTCCACTGAATGAAACCAATCATTTGTTGAGTGGCAAGGGGGCATTGACGACACCGCTGTCAGTGGACTTGTTGCTGGACAAACTTTTGCTGGACGGTAAGAACCTGGATTTACTCAGTGGCAGCATACAACAGGTCAATAATGTTGATCTCAGCAGCCTGGCTGCAGCTAGCACCACAACCACAGGTGGCAGCAAAGTTACCGTGACGACTACCCTCAAGGGCGATGATGGCAATAACATACTGACAGGTTCTGCCTACCCGAATTTTTTTAACGGTGGCAAAGGGAATGACACCCTGCAAGGTGGTGCTGCTATCGACACGTATTCGTTTGGCATTACACCTCAGGAAAATGGCAATGACCTGATCACCAATTTCGCGATAGGCAAGGGTGGGGATGTATTGAATTTTTCATCCTTCCTGAATAAAACAGGTACCACCAAGATTGCTGCCGTGAATGCTGCCAGCGCCGTGCCCAAGGCCTGGGCAAATGGTGATGTACTGACAGTTCAGGGCAATGCCCTGGACCCGACAAAACTGGCTGCCTTATTTGGTGCCGGCAAGGCTTTCGCTGCACCGACAGTAGCTACCAAGATGGTGTTGATCACTGCGGACATCATTGGCGATGCCAGTATCTGGTTTGTGATTAACCAGAATGATGTTGCGAATATTACGCCGGATGAAATTACACTGGTCGGCACGCTCAAGAATATCAATAACCTGAGTCTGGTGGGGTTTGATGTGACGAACTTTTTGTGATGCATCTAGCTGCGGATTTTATTTAACTTCGGGTAATCCATGTCTGAAAAGCATGCGCAGTTTATACGGGACCAAAGAGAATACTTTGAGGTAGTCAGACTGACTGACAGCGCGCTTGCTTTGTATTTGACGGCGCCAGGCAGCCAGCCGTTTTTTTTCCTGCCACTGTGATTTCAAGCAGCCCCAGTAGATTTGGCTAAACAATGTCCAGCGTTGTTTTAACGCTGCAAGTACCAGGCCTTCCAATAACAGCATGCACAGATGCAGCGGTAAAAGAAGATAAATCAATGGCGCAGGACTTGTCATGATCATGACATAGGTTTTGTTACGTTCAGATACCACGCGTCGTGTCAGTTTGGTGCTGAGTTTGTTTTCAAGCACCTTGCCGCCACCCAGGCTTTGTCCGACCCAGTGACGAAAACCGGATGTCCCCAGGGCTAGCACTGGATAGGCGTACAAGCGCGCTACGCAGCAGACATACATGTCTTCTGCAAGCGAGCCAAACCAGTCCGGAAAACCACCAATTTCCATCCACAATGTTCGTGGCATCCACAAGCAGGCACCGATGATCATGCCTGCCTCTTGCTTTTCCGGATTCAGATTGGGAACTGGATTGAGGAATAGATCAAAACTGCTGCCGATGTCGATCAGCTTGCCGGTAGCCGCATCATATTGCGGCAGGCCCAGTATGGCGGGTTGCTGCAAATTTTGCGCATGCGCGTAGAGCGTGGCAATGGCATCATCAAACAATTCTGCATCATTGTTCAGCAAGAGTAAGTATTCACCCCGTGCAATGTCTGCCATGCGGTTATTCGATATGCAAAAACCGACATTGTCATTGCTGGCAATCAGCTGGACCTGAGGGTAGTGGGTACGGATATAGTCGGCTGAACCATCGGTTGAAGCATCGTCATGGACGATGATTTCAATTGTGCCGGAAAATTGCTGCTGCAAGACGGATTGCAGGCAGGCATCAATCAGCTTGAGTCCATTGTAATTGGCAATGCAGACGCTGCAGACGGGGGCTTTGTCCGGTGGTGATGCAGAGGTCATCGGGCTCTATCCTTGCAGACTTTGCCAGGTCAGTGTTATTCCCTGGTCGAGTGAAACCTGGGGTTGCCAGTTCAATTGCCGGGCGAGCTTGTCGTTATTGAGTACGATGCGTGCCACATCCACCTGGCGTGCCGGCTGGTAATTCACTTTCAGCTTACGCCCGCACATGGTTTCCATACTGCGTATGACCTCATTCAGGCTGTGGCCGACGCCATAACCGATATTGTAGCTGCCGCTGACATCACCCTGCCGGATAAGGGTCAGACAGGCATTCACCAGATCATCGATATACAAAAAATCACGTATGGTTTCGCCGTCACCCCAGATATCTATGGTGGTGTCGCGCAATACATGTTCCAGCATGGTACGGATTACACCAAAGCCCGGACGGAAAGCCTGGCCGCAGCCGTACACGTTAGAGGGGCGCAATATGGTGACCTTGCTGCCAGTCTGCACTTGGTAGACCTGCAAAAAGGCTTCTATGGCGACCTTGCCAGCACCGTAATACGAACGTGGCGAGAAAGGGGTATTTTCAGATACTGGTGAACTATCCGGATTGCCATAAAAAGTGCCGCCAGAAGAAAAGAACAGCAGTTGTTTTGGCCCGCATTCATTGAGCAATTCAATAAAGCGCAAGGTCGGCAGTATATTCTGGCTTGCTTCCAGTGTTGGCTGTTTTGCCGAAACGCCTGGTGTAGTCGACGAAGCCGCATGGATAATCGTAGAGCAGCCAGGTAACAGGCTACGCAAAAGATCGCTATTATCCATGCTGCCGCGGTGTACTTGTATATCTGACGGCAACGCTGGTTCTGCATGCCTTGCCAGAATATGGATGGGGCGTTGCCGGCAATCCGGGTCATGTTGCAGGCCACGGGCAATGGCTGATCCCATGAAGCCAGTGCCACCAATAATCAGGATGCCATCGCTGTTCATTTTTTTGCCATCAAATCAAAATAAGCTGATTCATAACGACTTGCGCATTCGTCCCAGGTACCGATTTTTGTTTTTATCCAGGTTTGTGCTGCTTTGCCTGTGAGTTCATTATTCTCTGGATCGTCAAGGAAATCCAGCGCCTGTTGCAGTTTGGACTGGCTATCGCAAATCCAGCCGGTTTTTTTGTCCTGAACCAGGCTGGTATGTCCAGGGATGTCAGAGACGATCACTGGCAGGCCAGCCGCCATGGCTTCCAGCAAAACCTGTGGACGGCCCTCATCATGCTGGCTGAGTGTGAGTACACCGGTTGCCTGCGGAAACCATTCGCCGACCAGAGCGGTGGGATTGGTGGGGCCATGGTAATGCAACCAGTCCGGTAGTTCTATCTGCTCCTGCATGGGGCCGAAAAGGTGTATTTCGCGTTGCTCATGCACCAGATTTTTAGCCCATTCCAGCAAGGTGCCCAGCTTGTTTTTTGTGATGCGGGTAATCACCAGCCATTTCTTGATCGCCGGTGCCGGAGTGTGTCGCTGTATGGCAAACCATTTCTTTTCCACTCCAAAAGGAATGACACGGATTTCTGCCACATCGCCAAAGGCGTGTTGCAATGTTGGCTGCATCCATTCTGCATTGGGGGCAATGATGCAGGGACGCTGTGCCATGACATGACGCAGTGCTGCTTTCATGCCGGGTAGCCGTAGCAAGGCGAAATCGGTACCGAGGACGGTAATCAATGCGGGTGTGGTGCTTCCCCATAAAGGCAGGGCATTTTGCAGCCAGTTGACATGGGCAACGTCAGGCTGATGTGGCCCACGATAAGTGCGTCGCAGCAGGTTTAATAGCTTGAGTACATAAAACGCACCTTTTATTCCCTTGCTGCGCACGATATGGGCGATACCACCTTCTGCCAGCATGCCATCCAGCCATAGCGCATCTTCGCCCGTCAGACTGTTGCGGACATTGGCAGGTATGTCGCCAGAAGGTGCCCACAGGCTGAGCGTCAGCGATGTTTTTTCGGACAGGGACTGCAACATGTCAGCAATAAATCGCCCCTGCCAGTCTTTTGCATTTTTCGGGTACGAGGTGCTGACCAGCAAGACATCCAGGCTAGCCTTACTGGCCGGATGGCTCATTGTCGCTATCCTTGTAGTGCAAGGCAGATACCTGTTCCGATACTATCCCGATCAGGAAGGTGAGTATGGCCGAGATAAACATCAGCGCACTCATATTGGTGAAGCGGTGTGTCGTGATAAACGTATACAGATAATAGGCCAGTCCTGTCGTAAAGAATGACAGGCTGATCGGCAAGAACAATTTTTGTGGCGAATACAGTGTGCCGATCTTGATAATGATCAGCAAGAACCGGAAACCATCCTTGATCACATGCACATGGCTTTTACCGATGCGTTTTGGCGCTTCGATCGGCACATAGGCTATGGCATAGCCGGCACGAAAGAAACTCATGGTAATTGTGGTAGGGTAGGAAAAGGTATTCGGTAGCAGGTACAGGAATTTGCGAAACTTTTTGGCATTCACTGCACGGAAGCCGGATGTCAGGTCATGTATCTTTTGCCCCACCATCCAGCTCGACAGGTGATTGTAAAAACCATTGGCGACAGCGCGGTGGGCGCCAGCTTGCGATGCGCGGTCGCGCGCACCAACTACCATGTCGTATTTTTCACCCAGTTTCGCCAACAGGCGTGGAATATCTTCCGGTTTGTGCTGGCCATCAGCATCCATGAACAATAGCGTTTCACCCTTGGCCGCCCTAGCGCCAGATTTGATGGCACCGCCATTACCTATGCTGTAAGGATGAGAGATGACTTTCACCTGATTTTGCTGGCATATCTCTACCGTGTTATCGGTAGAACCATCGTCAACGACGATGATTTCTGCCTCGCCTGCATATTCTCGCAGTTTGGGCAACAGACTCTGCAAGGAAGCAGCTTCGTTCTTGGCAGGAAGGATGATGGACAGGGTAGGGGACATAATGATGGTCTTGTTGTTTTTACTTGACAAGCTTTTCCAGCTCGGCCAGTGAGCTGGTATGCGTTTGCAAATGATCAAGCTGGCGAACTACGGCAATTTGTTTTTTTGCTTCTTCATTCAATTTCAACTTCACGAGGATGATGGCGGTATTCATTTGTGCATCAATATCATTGGGTGCCGAGGCTGCAGCGTCACGAGCGGCTCGCAAGGCCGCCGTCGAATCTTGCCGGATTTGCAGCAAATACTCACTCCACGCAAATAGTAATTGCGTTTTTGTTCCGCCTGCCAAAGTCGGATTTTTGAATGCCGCCTCAAATAATTGCCCGACGGTGTTGTCAATACCCTGGCAGTTTTTGGCTATCGTGCACTGGTTTAATCTTGATAAAAAGTTTCCAGTATTGGTTGCAAACGGAAACTTAGTCAAGCGTTGTGTCAGCGTGTTTACCCATACATCTTCAACAGGCATCGTTCTATTGGCATTCAATGAGATCAAACCCATTAAGCCCAGCGTGTCCGAAGCGGACAATTCGGCTGCCTTGGCATAAAACTGGTAAGCCTGCTTATAGTAGTCGTCCTCTTCTTCTTGATTTATTGCCGGCATTGCTGCATAAAATGCCGCGATGTCTATATTGGCCCTGGTTGACTCAGGATGGTGTGCGACTTCCTTCAGTTTCATTTCTACCGCATCACCCCATTGAACTGCTCTCAGATAACTGATGCTGCCCAACATGATTAGAATGAAAACGGCCAGTAAACTACGGATTTTCATGCTTTCATTTTGCTTGCCAGGCACAAACAGGTAAAACATAAGGGAAAAAATCAGGCCGAAAGACGGTAAATAGTTCCTGTGTTCATGGATTAATTCCAGGGGGATGAAACTTGATTCCATGCTGTGGCCGACCAGGAAAAACAGTATGCCATAGGCGGCAATGGGCATGCGCTTATAGCCAACAATACCAGCTAATCCCAGTCCCAATATGCCCAGGCAGGCGGGCAAGGTGGTGAAGGGTTCCAGCCAGTCTTTGGACAAGGAGATATCGTCATGAAACAATCCCAGCACATTGATATCCGGCACAAATACCAGGCGTATGTAAAACCAGACGATGCGTGCCTCTGTCAGCAGGCGCTCGGCCAGGGTAAAGTCACGTATCTTGTAAGTACTGCCCATCCATTCAGGATGCAAGACCAGAAAAATAGATATCACCAGCAGCGGTATGGCCAAGGTGCAGAGGTATAAGGTTTTGAGTAATTTCCTGGATAGAACGGGGGCAGTAAAGCCAAAGAAAATACATTCTGTTAAAAAAAGGAAGAGCGGCAGCAAGGCACCATTTTCCTTGCTAAACATGGCTAGCGGGGTCAATACAAAGACGGCGGTGAATACGTATAACCAGCCCTTGCTATTGCTTGCCATCAACAAGCGGCCATGGACATAACAAATCAGGCCAAGAAAGCAAAATAGGCTGCTCAGACTGGTCATGCGCTGTACTACATACAAGACACTGGACAGGTTTAGTGGATGTAACAACCAGGCTGCCGCGATACAGACGCTGACCCAACCTGCACTGGAAAGCGGTATACTGGCGGCAAATTTTGCACGATGGGCCTTTAAGAGCAGTAGGGCAAGAAAATAAACACAAATACCATTTAGCAAGTGAATAAGCAGATTGGTAAGTTTGAACTGGCGGGGATTATATTCTGCAACCAGATAATCCAGTGCAAAACTCAACATACTGATGGGCCGGCCCAGCAGACCTGTGGTTCCGGAAAAAGCTGCCTGTTTCAGGCTTGACCAATCCACACTTGTGATACGGAGTTTATTGTTGCCAAGGATATTGAGGTTATCGTCAAACATGAAATAGCCACTCAATCCGGGCTGGTAAACGAAAAATGTGATTATCAGAACCAGGAACAGGGCGAATGCAGGAAAGCGATTTTTTATCATTGTTGATGTCCAGTCCTAAAATAGGCTGATAGCCGAAAATATTGCCAAAACGTTTGATGCACCGCACGTTTTGTAAAGAAGTTCCAAATGAGGCCGTTTGTTTTGTAAATGACGATAGATTACCTGATCATCTGGCGAGCTTATTTAAAGTTTTTGAGTTAAGAGTAGAAATTCATTCTTTAAAATACCACTGATACACTGTGTCAAAGCATATCCTGGTAGCGGCCGTAACCGTATGTCATGGCGGAAGTGATATGGCGCTTTGA
The DNA here is from genome assembly GCF_049340265.1 of Undibacterium sp. Di26W. NCBI lineage: Bacteria > Pseudomonadati > Pseudomonadota > Betaproteobacteria > Burkholderiales > Oxalobacteraceae > Undibacterium > Undibacterium sp. Di26W. The sequence goes on along the minus strand of NZ_JBMPOR010000010.1, from coordinate 40,652 downwards.
GGGGGTATTCTGGGAATGGCAGAAACAATACTGAATTCCACGATCAGAATGATGGATTTAAAGTTATTTACTCTTTCTGCTCATGAGCTTTGCTTTGAAGGTACAGCATGCGGCGGGCACCCAAAACTGAAAGTCCCCAAGGGCCGCTTGTGTGGCGGAGAAGTCGCAGATATTACACGCCTTATGGCTTGAAGCCCGACGAGGTACTGGCTGACAACGGCTGCCATGCCGATACACTGATCGATTGTATTGAAGCTGCGGGAGCGAAGGCCTTCATTTTCCCAAAAGAAACTGTATTATGCAACGTAGTTATGATCATTATTTGCATATAGATCGCAATTTTTTAGAACTTTTTTACCGGATCAAACAATTTCAAGGGGTTGCAATATTCTATGAAAAGCGGGCTTTCAACTACTTGCCATTTCTTAATTTCGTTTGCGCTTTCATCTGGGTTATTTAATTGCTAATGGATCATAATAAGATTAAAAATTACATGGGCGATTGTTAATTGCGTGAGGACAATTTTAGCTTTGGCTGGACAAATTCGCGTATGTCTTATTAAATTGAACATTGCTATTGTTGCGAGAAAGTAATTACTTCCTTGGTTCAGCTTGATGAATAAAGAGTAATTTAAAGCATTTAAGCTTTAGGTAGATATTTAGCTGGAACAGTGCCGCTGACGGTCCAGCGCAAAGAGCCAACTCCGCACGCACCAGTGTAAATGACGCTTTTGTTCATCGCAGTGCCTAATTCCACTAAAGTGGGGTTTAACTGTGCGGTAATTACAATTGATGTAGCGCTAGCTGGTCCGGCAGTTACTGAGTCAACGTATTTACCCGATATGGCTGTTGCAACTGGAATACCCATCGATGTGTTGTCTGTAGCAGATGCCAGATTACCAACAGAGCACATTACACCAGCAACCTGTAGCGCGGGACTAATTAAATTTCCCACTTCGGAAACTTTTGACTTGATCGTGTAGTCTTGATAGGCAGGTATTGCCACAGCTGCCAGAATGCCAATGATCGCAACAACTATCATTAATTCTATTAATGTAAAGCCGCGTTGTACATATTGTTTTTTTAATTGGACTCTCATACATTACCTCTTTAACTTATTATGGACATTCTAAAAAGCCTCGAGCAATATTTATGAATCATTGTCACAATTTATCTATAACTTAAAAATTGTGCATCGGGGTTTTCTGTGGGTACAGAGCTTAAACAGTCCTGATCATCAAGACAAACCAACGACGCGCAACACCTGAAGTAGTTGGTGGTTTGCAGAGCAAGCTGGACGCGATATTCAGACGATCAATTCGAGCTGTATCCTTAAATTGATTGACTTTTTCGACAAAAATCTGAAGTACCAAAAAAATAGGAAGACGTTTAAATCTTCCTATTTTTTGACAATTAAATTCTAACCATTAAGCTTTAGGCAGATATTTAGCTGGAACAGTGCCACTGACAGTCCAGCGCAAAGAACCAACACCACACGCACCAGTGTAAGTGACGGTTTTGTTCATCGCAGTGCCCAATTCTACTAAAGAGGTGTTCATCTGTGCAGTGATCACAATTGAACTAGCAGTACCGCCACTAGCAGTGACTGAGTCAACGTATTTACCCGCTATGAGATTAGCAGTTGGTATGCCCATCGATGAGTTGTCTACAGCAGATGCCAGAGTACCACCAGAGCACATAACACCAGCTTGTGCCAATGCTGGAGCGATCAGGCTACCAACTTCAGATACTTTGGACTTAACTGTGTAATCCTGGTAAGCAGGAATAGCAACAGCAGCCAGAATACCGATAATCGCAACAACGATCATCAATTCGATGAGGGTAAAACCCTTTTGCATAGTTTTCATGATAAATCCTTAAAATTGAAGTGAAACAAGACTATATTAAGTGCTGCACTCACCTATAAGCATGATATGTGCCAGCTTTTTTAAACGAGAAACTTCTGATCAAAATAGGAATAGTTCAGAAGCTGATCTACAACAAGCAAGTTGCTTGCCAGCCATATTCTCACACGGGTACAACACAAGTAGCCGATTTTTTTACATATGCTTACTTGCACGGCCATTGCACGGCCATTGCACGGCCATTTTTTGTCAATGCAGGAAATGGCAGTGACAGAATTTGTTAATTGACGATTTTTGTTGCCTGCTTTCGGCAGTATTGTGTTCACTGCCGTGCGATAATTTACTTGTCGTCAATATGAAAAGCAGACTGCTACATGGTTCCCAGCGTATTTATGAGAGAAAAATCAACAATGGCGATTGCTGTTTTTGCTTTTTTGTTAATTTGTTCTTACGCCCATCCTTTTCATATCCACCCCTATCGTACTTATTATCATGACGTCCTGAGTATCCTGGGTTTGGTACTGGCCTTTGCATTTCTCGCGGCTGAGACAGTGCCACGGCTACGAGTGCCAGCCATCATCTACCTGTTCGCGGGCTTACTGTTATGGATGGGCATGCAGTTTATTACTGGTCATCTTGAAAACGCGGCTGACGTCAGCTTACCCATTATCTATATAGCTGCATTGATAGCTGCCATCATGATAGGGGCAACCTGGGCGGCGAAAGAGGGTGGCGTGACATTGCTGTGTCAGGCCCTGGCGGTTGCCCACTTGCTTGCCGGTTTGTTGTCGGTGGTTTTGCAGTGTATACAGTTATCGGGCTTATATGCCTGGCCGTTCGTCATGTATATCGCCACCAATACACAGCCTTTCGTGCGTCCGTTTGCCAATGTGGCACAACCGAATCAACTGGCTTTGTTGCTCTGCTTTGCCCTCGCTTCGAGCTTCTATCTATATAGGGCACGCAAGATGCCGGCATGGTTGGTCACAGTGGCGTTGGTTTTCCTTCTCTGGGGCTTGACGTTGACTCACTCGCGCATAGGCTGGGTGATTGTTCCGGCATTTGTCTTGATGTGTGGCCTGGGACGCTCTACAGTCAGTGGTAACGCAATTGAACCACGGGTCAGCCTGGTATTTTGTATTGCCATGGCCTTGTTGTATGCCGGTATGGTAGCGGCCTTGCCTTCATTGGGCGACGTATTCGGGTTTAGTGGCGGCACAATTGCTGAACACGTGGGCGGACGTTCCGAGCGCATGGTCTTATGGTCGCAGGCCTGGCGCATGGCGGCAGAACACCCGTGGTTTGGTGTCGGCTGGTTTGGCTTTGGCGCTGAACAGGTCAGGATAGCGGCAGATCTGGGCTCGGGTACCTATGCTGAACATGCGCACAATCTGATCTTGAATTTTGCAGCTGAGCTGGGTTGGCCGTATACCCTGGTGTTTATGTTGACACTGGCGTGGTGGTTTGTCCAAACCTGCGTCCAGCCTTCGACGCATCTGGCGATTCAGTTTACCCGTTTGTGTTTTGTCGCTGTGATGGTGCACAGCATGGTTGAATTCCCTTTATGGTATGCCTATGTGTTGATACCAATCGGCGTTCTTATGGGTATGGTGCACCAGATGCGCTGGCCGGCAGACGGCGTGCGGGTGGCGCCAGCCGCCTTGTCTGTATTGGTGGCAGTATCGCTGTTGCTGATGGCCCTGATCAGCCTGGATTATCAACGGGTGGTTGCCGGTTTCCAGGCTTTACGGTCCGAGCAGTCTGGCTACAAAGCGCCGCAGGCCCCCATGCAAAAGCCAGTGTTTACTTTCTTTCCGCAATTCTTTGACTATTTCACTCTGACCAGAATCAATCCCCATGAAGGTATGTCAGCAGACGAAATTGCCTATCTGGAAAAATGGGGAGCGCGATTCGGTTTTGTGCATATCATCAACAAGTTGGCCGAAGCCTATGTATTGAATGGACAGCCCAGGAAAGCTGAACGCGCCATGCTGAGCTTGCAAAGACTGCATCCAACGGTCTACACGGAATATTGGGATTACTGGAAAGCCAAGTCGGGCCAGGACGAACGCTACAAGGCCATTTTTATCAAGATGCCGCCACGTGATGCGCCATAAGCCCGGGAAAACGCGCTACTGTGTTGGTGGCATTCTTTATTGTATTGCCTGATCTTGTTATGCATCAATCAGGCTGACCCAGTCCCCGGATTTGCCGCCATGTTTTTCCAGCACCCGCACGTCGGTCATCACCATGCCGCGGTCAACCGCCTTGCACATGTCGTAAATGGTCAGCAGCCCGACCTGGACGGCAGTCAGTGCTTCCATTTCAACGCCGGTTTTACCAACTGTTTCAACCTGGGCCTGGCAACTGATCGTGGCTGTGCCTTCATCAATGCTAAAATCAACGGCGACCCTGGTCAGGGCAAGAGGATGGCAGAGTGGAATCAAGTCGCTGGTGCGTTTGGCCGCCATAATGGCTGCAATGCGGGCGATACCAAGGACATCCCCTTTTTTGGCATTGCCTTGCTGGATAATGGCCAGGGTTTCCGGCTTCATGCGGATTTTACCAAGGGCAATGGCGCTACGGTGGCTGTCATTCTTGCTGGCGACATCGACCATATGTGCTTGCCCACTGGCATCAAAATGGCTGAGGCCCTGGTTTGTTGAATCATTACTCATTATTGTGATAACAGGCAAAAAGTGAAAAAAAAAGGAAGCAATTCAGTGTCCAGGCATCATAGCATTGCGAATACGGTCCGTAGCACATTTCGCCGCACTTCTTTGTGCGCCGCCATCTTGCTGATTGGTGGTATGGGTAATCTCAGCATGGTGCCCAAACTGGCTCATGCGCAAAACCTGCCTACACTGGGCGATACCTCACGCGAAGAACTGTCGCCACTGGCGGAACGCAAGCTGGGTGAACAGATCATGAGCGTGGTACGCCGCGACCCGGATTTCATGGATGATGCCCCGGTGTCAGAATACCTGAACCGCCTCGGCAATAAAATGCTGGAAACCCGTCCCGATGCGCGTGGTGAAACATCGTTCAATTTCGAATTCTTTGCCGTCCGCGATCCCGTGCTGAATGCCTTTGCTTTCCCCGGTGGTTTTATCGGTTTTCATTCTGGTTTGATCCTGGCAGCACAATCTGAATCAGAACTGGCTTCGGTCATGGGGCATGAAATTGGTCACGTGGCCCAGCGCCATATCGCCCGCATGCTGACCAGTCAGAAGGGGGATGCACTCATTCCGCTGGCGGCATTGGCACTGGCCGTGCTGGCTGCACGCTCCAGCCCGGATGCCGCCATGGCGCTGGCGGCGGGTGGGCAGGGCTTGGCGATACAAAAGCAATTGAATTTTGGTCGCGACGCAGAGCGCGAGGCTGATCGCGTTGGTTTCCAGATTTTGCGTGATTCCGGTTTTGATCCATCCGGTATGGTGAGTTTTTTCGGGCGCCTGCAAAATTCGACGCGAAATTATACCGACAATGTGCCGCCTTACCTGCGCAGCCATCCGCTGACCAGTGAACGCATTGCCGATATCCAGTCGCGTCTGGTCGACCAGCGCTATCGCCAGCACGCCGACAGCCTGGAATTCTTGCTGGCCAAAGTCAGAGTGCGTGTCTTGCAGGACAGTACCATCCAGGGTCTGATAGATGCCATCACCTACTTTGACGTACAGGCCAAATCCGGCAAGCTGGAAGACCAGATCACCGCCAAATACGGCCATGCTTTTGTTGCCTATAAACGGCTGGATTACAAGGAAGCAAGAACACTGCTGGACCAGGCGCAGAAGATGGTTGAAAAGGATGCCAGATATAAAGACCTGCTAACGCAAAGCAATATGTTTGCAGACCTGTCGATCGACATCCTGATCGGTAGCCAGCAAACCGGGGCCGCCGTCAAAGAAGCAGAAAAAGCCATGCGTGAGCTACCTCTGTCACGCGGCGTAGCCTTGCAATATGCAGAAGCCTTGTTGGCAGATAAAAAAGAAGAACAGTCCGCCGCATTTTTACGCGACCAGATCGTCTTGTACCGGCAAGAGCCGCAACTGTATAACCTGTTAGCCAAGGTCTACGACGCCCAGGGCAAACAAGCCGCCCAGCATCTGGCCCTGGCCGAAGCCTATGGCATACAAAGTAATTGGGACGCTGCTCTGCAACAGCTGGAAATCGCCCGTCGTGACAAGGACGCCCAGTATTTTGAATTGTCCGTCATTGATGCGCGTGAGCGTGAATGGAAAGAGAAGCACAAGGATCAGATGGCGGATGAGAAGAAGCGGCGTTGATGGTTTGAAATAAGGTATTCGTTGCCCTCTATTTGCAGATACTTCGAGTGATTTTTTTGTCTTTATGCATGGGAAACGAGCTTTTCCCTATGTTCATCTATGTTCAAATGCCGCTATAATGAGGCTCGATCAATTAGATTAGTCAATTCCCCACATGTGATTCCACGATGAAAATCTGAGTCTGGTACATCCAACAGGCTCTACCTCAATGAAGACATGGCAATGACCAGTGAGAAGCGCCGTAGCGCGCTGCTGCTTATCTGCTATCTGCCTATGGGCCGATGTCTTTTCATTTCTGATTTTCATACTGTGTTCACATGCAAAAAACTCACTCTGTCAAAGTCAAGACAGTGGCTAAGTCTACTGTTGTCAAATCTGTTTTAATCAGCCTGTTGCGTCAACCAGGACAAATCGTCGCCATACTCAGCGATGAAATAGATGGCGTGTTGCAGCCAGGTTTTCGTCCGATCAGTTTATCCGAGCTGGATACCCGATTGTTCCCCCACGCCGCAAGTTTGCTTGCAGACTGGGTTAGCTTGCAAAACGCAGGTGAACTTTCCAATGTCTGGCCTGCATTCTGGCGCGTGTTCTGGATGACTATACCTGATCCTGCAAATGTGGTCGCGGCAACTACACCACAAGTCGAAACAGTGAAGAAACCTGTCGCCACTGCGGCAAACCCCCGGGCTTTTCGTGGCACCAAATACCAACCACCCAAGCCTGCTCAGCCTGACTTCGATCTCTGTACTTGGCTGGCTGACCAGCGACTGCTGGACGCTTTCTTTGCCAGACATGATTTCGTGAACTCGCCTGTACTGGATGCGCAAGGGCAGCTTATTTCGCTGGCGGCTGATCAGGTACCCAGTAGTGCAGCATTGTTTTTCGGCCACTGGAAAATGCCAGTGCAAGGATTGCCGGTTTTCTCTGATGGTTTTCGCCGCTACTTTCTTTGGCAACTGCGGACATCAAGCACGGATCAACAATTGGCCTGGTTACAGATATGGCATAGTCACAACAGTATGCAGGCAGATGACGAATGGCGTTCAGAAAATCTGTACCTGCTGGCACATATGTGCGCACTGGACGTTACCCAATGCCATGGCGCGGAACTGGCGCAGTTGTTACCGGTAAATCGCCAGAATATTTTCCTGCGTTTGCTAATACTTGAGGTACAAGGGCGATTGTCTGTGCAACAGATGAATCCTGAGCAGCTTATGCGGTTGCATGAACTGACGGAAGATGGCGCGCGTTTTGAATATTATCTGGGTAATGTCTTGCGCAATCTGAGCTGGCAGGTGAGTGTGGAATATAGCCTTGCTGGTTGTTTGCTATTTGAAATGAGTGGTGAGATTGACCTGAGTAGTTTCAGACTGGTCGCAATGCATGACTGCAAGGAAGAACTCATCGATATCATCATGCAAGCTTGTGGCTGCGCACGTATACGCATGCACTCAACACTTTGGCGCGCTTGTGGCGAATTGCCTGGTCTTGCACAGCTGTTGCGTGAAACCTGTTGGGGGAAGTTGACTGCACAAACAGCGGATAACCTGATCAATGTTATCTTTCAATTTAGGTGGTTGGATGACGATGCAAATAGACTTGCCAAGTGGGGAGCTTACCTTCAGGTTTATCCGCGCTTTCATACAGCACTCATTCAACTTACAGGTGAAGTCCAAGAAAAGCTCGTTTTGCTTTGGTATCAGCTCATTGATGGATTGAATGATAACGCTGAAATCTGCGCTACGGTTGAGGATGCCTTACCCTTGATGCAAATGCTCGCTCAGCCACCGTATTCTAACAATATCGACTATGGCTATGCCTTACCGAATTTGATCACCTATTTGCCCGTTCACCTGCGTCGCGCCTTACCTGATCTGGGCAGGCACTTCTGGTACTTGTTTGAACGTGCCTGCCGTCGTGAAAATGATACGCGTCTACTTGCTTTTGGTATTGCCGGAATGGCGGAATTGAGCCCTGCTTTGTTGTGGCAAGGTTTACAAAGTGCAGCGCCGCGCTTGTTTCATACATTACGGCTATTGGGTAGTTTGGAGTATGAACGCAGATTGCAATTCATGCGTGAACAAATGCAGACTGACTGGTTCGCTTGCGATTGGGCAGCTTTAGACTTACAGACAGCAAACCGGAAAATGCTGGCCTTGAGCAAAATGAGTAAGCTCGATAGCCCCTTGCCGCGTCGTCTGCGTTTGCATTTTGAAGGTGAGATTACACTCACAGACATGCAGGTGCAAAGGCATTGCCGCCTCACGTTGGCACGCTTGCCAGCATTGCGCCTGCGTGCACTTGAGCAGGCTATCTGGCATGACATGGATAAATCTTTTCAGTTGCGCGAGCAATCTCCGTCTGCCCATCATGCATTGCAACTGCTGGCCGGTCTAGATAGCCGCCCCAGTAGTAATCGTAAAGGGTTGCGCAGGTTTTTGCAAAATACAAAAGCAGGCAAGCCCTTAAGTTATCTTGATCACCCGCTTAACCTGGATTGGTATGCTGCGCATCCACGCGTCAACAAAGCGCAATGGCAGACTGGTCTGCAAAAAACGACAATAGTTGATGGCGCATCTGTACAACTGGCGTTTGAGCGAGATCCGTTTGAAATTCTCAAACTGGGAACTTATGTCGGTTCTTGTTTGTCTGTCGGTGGGTTTTGCAATTATTCTGCCGTCGCCTGTCTGCTCGATGCTAACAAGCAAGTCATTTATGCCCGTAATGAAAAAGGCGTGGTTATCGCCAGACAACTAGTGGCGATTGATGAAAAAGACAGGTTGTTTTGTTGTGCAGTGTACCCCTATCAATGCTCACCAGCCATGCGGGCCGCGTTCAAAGCCTATGATCAGGAATTGGCGGATTTGCTAGGGCTGGAACTCTATCGCGAAAAAGAAGACAGCAGCTATGACGTAGCCACCGTCCTGGCCCAATGCTGGTGGGATGATGGCCTCTGGTCAGAAGAATAATTTCCAGATAATGCGTAGTAAATATCGCTTCATGTATGAGTTTTTTTGATATTAAAAACAGGTCAGTGATGAAGAAAATAGTGTCGGGCGTTTGCTTTGCCTACGTGGTGCCATAGTAGCCGCGGCTACAAGTGTCAGTACGACAAGTGCGCAAGATGCACCTGCTTCTGCAGTCAATGCAGGAAGCGCCAGTCAGACGGCAGCTACGCAGATACTGGACAAACTGGATGATGCCAGCAAGCAGCGCGCCAAAGATTCAAGCTACGAAGGCTTGATCCAGTTTTACATGGGATGGGGCACGGGCATACGGAATAGCATTGGCTTATGGCGCGGCAATGTGGCGCTGACTGATTCCTGCATGGCTGCGCGCAAGGATGTCAGTCGCCACCCTGATGAAATTTGCATGCTCATTATTTAAGAGATATGGAAAAAGCTGCATTGAGACACCATCTGTTTGTTGAAGGCTAATTGCCTGTGATATTTTCCTGCCTAGGCCTCTGCACAAACCCAAACTGCCGCATCAGTTGATGTTCTTCGCAGCCTTGCACGTCAAGGTATAACCCGTTCATGCCGGGTGGGCGCAGTTGCAATTGTCCTTGTTGAGTGTCTTCCAGCCATTCCAGCAATGCTTCATCACTGACTGGGTGTTGATCGAGGGTGAACCAGGGCAGGCAGGTGGCCAGATCGCGGTCATCCAGTTGCGCCAGGGTGGTACCGCTGCTGAGTTGCAATCTGCCTTGTGGATCAAGGAAGGCCAGTTCGGGTGTGAAAGCCTGTTCACCGTGTTGCAGGGCAAAACTGCCCTGGGCGGTGGTGGTGGCGATGAAGGGTGTGGCTTCCAGGTCTACATACACGCGTTGCGGGCCATTCTGGAAATACCAGCAGCCATCTGCATTGCAAAGATAATTGCGCACGATGAAGGCTAGCAGGGTGGGGTGGCGGATGACGTCACCAGGCAGGTTCAGGGCCTGGCAGCGGTCGTCGCGCATGCGCCAGTTGCCACGTGCGTCAAGGGCCAGCCAGCCATAGCAATGGGGTACATTCGGCCATTTTGCCAGTGCTGCCTTGACGATGTCATCCATCAGCTATTCGCCTCAAAGAAGTGCAGTATCTTTTGTGGCAGCCAGTTCAAATGGCCTGGCACATTTCCTGCGGCAAAGCCGACATGGCCGCCATGTTCGGGGTATTCCAGTGTGACACAGTTTGCTGCCTGCGCGGGTAAATGCTGGCCGGGCAGGAAGGGGTCATTCTTCGCGTTCAGCACCAGCGTCGGTACGGTGATGTCCTTGAGTATATGCTTGGCACTGGCGCGATGCCAGTAATCATCGGTATCCAGATAACCATGCAGGGGAGCGGTAACGACATTATCGAACTCATACAGGTCCCTGGCGTTGAGCATGGCATCTTTATTGAACAGGCCGGGGAACTGATCGAGCTTTTGCAGGCACTTGGGTTTGAGCGTCTTCAAGAACATGCGCGTGTAGATCATGTTGAAACCGCTGGACAGTGAAGCGCCGCCTTGGGCCAGATCCAGTGGGGCAGACACGGCGCAGGCTGCACTGACGATATCGGCATGGTGTTGCGATTCGCCCAGCCAGCGCAACAGGGCATTGCCGCCTAGTGAGACGCCGGCCGCATAAAATTTACCGTCGGCATGTCGCTGGTGAAATTGCTGATACAGAGTTTGTATGATCCAGCCTATCTCTTGCGCATCGCCAGAATGATAAAAACGTGGGGCCTGGTTCAGTTCGCCAGAACAGCCACGAAAATGCGGTATGGCACCCGACCAGCCACGCTCACGCAGGGCTGCCATCATGGCACGCGCATAATGGCTGTCGCTGGAACCTTCCAGACCATGAAACATCACCACAAAGGGCTTGCCTGGTTCGCCATCCAGAAAATCAACATCCACAAAATCGTTGTCCGGCGTGGTCCAGCGTTCACGTCGCAAGGGCGTGACGGGTTTGTTGATAAACACGGCCGGGTAAATTGTTTGCAAATGACCGCCGGGTAACCAGCGTGGTGACAGGTATTTCATGTAAACCTATTTCATGTGACTCTGTTCCATTGGAGCGTATGCCATGGCGGTTTAATGCAGGATGTTGGCCTTGAACATATCCCGTGGTGCCTTGCCCGATGCGACAGAGGCATGGTGCATGGTGATACGCCAGCCATGCGGGGTCTTGACATAGACATTGGTGGCAAGCACGTGGACGTCCTGCTTGCTGTCACCGGGACGCTGAAATTCTTCTATGATGCTATGTACCGCAGTCAGCATATTGTGGGTGGCATGCAGTTGCAAGGGCCGAATATTGACATTGCCACGTTCAAAGATACTTTCCCACGAGCTGCGTATGGCAGCATGGCCGATCAGCCTGCCTGCACCTGGATGGATGCAGACGATTTCTTCATCCTCAGCCCACAGGGCCATCATGCCATCCAGATCGGCACGGCTAAGGGCATCATAAAAGGCAGCTTCGACCTCATCTGCACTGCCATTCATTTGCTTTTTTGCGGACATGATCGTAAAGAATCAATGCGCCTTGAGCACAACGCCCGGCGCCAGTTTGTATTGCGTGCCGCAATAAGAGCAGGTCGCGCTACCACCATGCGACAAATCCAGGAATACGCGCGGGTGAGATGACCACAACGGCATGGCAGGATTAGGGCAGTGTGCCGGCAGATCCTTGGCTTGCAATTCGACGATGTTACTGGTGGTGCTGGCTGGTGTGGACATGGTGACTCCGGTAAATAATGATGATGCGGGAAGCCGCCGGGCCTGCTGTCAGGCAGCTTGCTTTCCCAAAATAGAAATTGCCACCGCGATTTTAACGGATTCTGGCCTTGCAGAGTGAGAATGCGTGGCGAGCGGGTTTGAATTTGCGATTTGTCAAATTGAGAATAAATGTTGGCAAATGGGGCAGGGCAGGGTGTCCTGGGCAAGCTTTTAGTTTCACCGTTACAATAATGGACTTTTCCGCATTTTCTCCTCTCTCACATGTCATTCGATACCGACAAGGCTGCATTCAAGGAAGGTTTGAGAGTGGGCGCACCAACCTGGTTTGGTATTGCAGCCTGGGGTCTGGTGGTCGGGATTGCCATGATCAAGGCTGGCCTGACCTTGCCGCAGGCACTGGGCATGAGCCTGCTGGTATTTGCCGGATCAGCCCAACTGGCTTCATTGCCCCTGCTGGCAGCGCATGCCCCTGCCTGGGTGATTTTTGCAACTGCGTTGGTGGTCAACCTGCGTTTCCTGATTTTTTCCGCCATCCTGGCACCCCATTTTTCGCACCTGCCATGGCGTACCCGCGCCTGGCTGGGATTCATGACCGGCGACATTGCGGTTGGCTTGTTCATGCAGCGTTACCCCGAATTTGGCGAGCACAAGGGCAAGCTTGCCTACCTGAAAGCCCTGGTTTTCCCTAACTGGGCATCCTGGCAAACGGGTTCCATTGTCGGTATCTTGCTGGGCAGCCAGGTGCCGGGTAGCTGGGGGCTGGGTTTTGCCGGTACGCTGGCCATACTCTGCATCATGCTGCCACTGATCATTAATCGCGCGGCCTTTGCTGGGGTGGTGGTGGCCGGTATTTGTGCCTTGCTGGCGGTGAATTTGCCCTACAAGCTGGGCCTGTTGCTGGCAGTCTTGCTCGGCATGGGGACCGCCATGATGCTGGAAGAGTTTTTGGAAGGCAAGAAGGCCGGCCATGATCAGGCCAATAAAGAAACCGGTGAGGAGCCAACATGAACGATTGGGAAGTATGGCTGGTCATCGTCCTGTTGACTCTGGCCACCTTGATTGCCCGCAGCGGTTTTTGGCTGGTCGGGCATCACATCAGTTTGCCAAAACGGGTACAGGAGGCGTTGCGTTACGCGCCAGGCTGTGCCTTGGCCGCCATCATCGTGCCGGATTTATTATTGACCAGTGGTCATGTGGAAATCGGCTTGAACAATCCACGCCTGCTGGCAGGCTTGCTGGCTACGGCTTTCTTTTTGGTACGGCGGAATATGCTGCAGACGATATTTTTTGGGATGGCGGTGTTTACTTATATTCGATTGGGCTTGTGAGGCGGGGGCTTGGCTTGGTGTAAAGTTAAGCGCATAGCGGGTTTTATTGACGCCCGGATTTGCAATATGGCGGTACCGTTAGCTACGTCACTCCAGCGCAGGCTGGAGCCTAGTGACGTTCGTTGCATACTTGAGTCTTTATTAAAACGATTACCCTTCGTGGAACCAAGCCGGATCTCGGCCCGGCAGCCGAATTCCTTTCTTTGCTTCGCCAAAGAACGGAATCAAAGAAAGGCGACCGCAGACTCGCTCCCTTCGGGAGTGCCCATTTGTGTAGTGCAAAAAATGGGAAGGTCCGAAACTCGCTTCGCTCAGACATCGGCCCTTCTTTTTCCATTTTCTGCACTACACAAATGGCTTCGTCCCCAGCGGAGTAGAGTCAACAGCAACAGCAACAACCCCAACATCAAAAACAACTACAACCCCAACACCATGGTTGATCGATGGCATTCAAATAAATGTGAATATGGTTGTGTTGACGTTGGTTTTGACTTTGCCGTTGCCGTTGATCTTAATCCGCTTGGGACGATGTAATTTGTGCTTCACAGAAAATGGAATCAGAAGAGCCGATGTCTGAGCCGAAGGCGAGTTGCGGATCTTCCCATTTTTTGTGATGCACAAATTATGCTGAAGCGCAGCGTAAGCACCCGTAGGGCGAGTCTGCGGTCGCCTTTCTTTGATTCCGTTCTTTGGCGAAGCAAAGAAAGGAATTCGGCCGCCGGGCCGAGACCCGGCTTGGTTCCACGAAGGGCAATCGTTTTAATAACAACTCAAGCAGACAACGAACGCCACCGGAGCGCCAGCTCGGTAACCTCCAGCCTTCGCTGGTGGAAGGATGCGCGGCCCTGATTGCCGCATCTTGCAGAAATCAAACCGGCAGGCATTTCAATTTAACACGCCAGCACCACTTGATAAATCAATAAGAGCACGCACGTGCTCTTGCACGTTCAAGCGATCCTTCTGGTGGAAGTAATACCACCCACTCAACACCCCTGAATAATAATTTTGCACAATAAATATCAATTTATTATCAAACTCTGCATTAAACTGGTAAAACCCACTCAAAACGGTATGGTCTGCAACCTGCCTTTGGTAAAATAGAAGGCTGAGGACTTTTGCAATACTTATCTTGGCGTCATGTCATTGTCCCGACTGGCACAGACAGGATCGCCACCCTTCAACCTTGCCAATTCCATATCACGATGCAATTCAACCGACTCAGTGACCTGATCGCAGCTAACAAGCTTCAGGGCAAACGTGTTTTCATCCGCGCCGATTTGAACGTTCCTCAGGACGATAACGGCAATATTACCGAAGATACCCGTATCCGCGCCTCTGTACCAGCGATACAGCAGGCTTTGCAGGCAGGTGCAGCGGTGATGGTGACCTCTCATCTGGGCCGTCCAACTGAAGGTGAATTCAAGGCAGAAGATACATTGGCACCTGTCGCCAGGCGTTTGTCCGAATTGCTGGGCGTGACCGTAGAACTGAAGCAAAACTGGGTCGATGGCGTCGATGTAGCGCCGGGCCAGGTGGTCTTGCTGGAAAACTGCCGCGTCAACAAAGGCGAAAAGAAAAATGGCGATGCATTGGCGCAAAAGATGGCTGCTCTGTGTGACGTGTATGTGAATGATGCCTTTGGCACTGCCCACCGTGCAGAAGCAACTACCCACGGCATCGCCAAGTTTGCCGCTATCGCCTGCGCTGGACCGCTGTTGTCGGCAGAGCTGGATGCATTGGGCAAGGCGCTGGGTCATCCGGCCCGCCCGCTGGTGGCGATCGTTGCCGGTTCCAAGGTATCCAGCAAACTCACTATTTTGAAATCGTTGGCAGACAAGGTGGATAAGCTCATCGTTGGCGGCGGCATTGCGAATACTTTCATGCTGGCGTCTGGCCTGAAAATCGGCAAGTCACTGGCAGAAGCTGATCTGGTGGAAGAAGCCAAAGCCATCATTGACATGATGGCCAGGCGCGGTGCATCGGTGCCTATTCCTACTGACGTGGTTTGCGCCAAAGAATTCTCGCCAACGGCAGTAGCAACTGTTAAGGCAGTGGCAGACGTGCAGGACGATGACATGATCCTGGACATAGGCCCGACGACGGCAGCACTGCTGGCCGAGCAGATCAAGAAAGCTGGCACGATAGTCTGGAATGGTCCGGTAGGCGTATTTGAATTTGACCAGTTCGGCAACGGCACCAAGGTGCTGGCGCAGGCGATTGCAGATTCCGATGGTTTCTCCATCGCTGGCGGTGGCGACACTTTGGCTGCGATTGCCAAGTACAACATCGCGGACAAGGTCGGTTATATCTCGACAGGCGGCGGTGCTTTCCTGGAATTTTTGGAAGGCAAAACCTTGCCAGCAGTAGAAATTTTGTTGCAACGTGCGGTAAAGTAAATTCAAGGTCAAGACCATTAACCACAGAGGCACGGAGGCACAGAGACAGCACAGAGAAAATCTTTAGAGAGGATGAAGGTGGCACCTACTTGCTTTTCTCTGTGGCCCTCTGTGCACCCTCTGTGTCTCTGTGGTGAGCTTTTCGGTCTTCATCAGCTTTCAGGTTCTATGTAATCAACATATAAAAATTTTCAGGAGATCAGATGTCACGTGCCACCAAGATTGTTGCCACCATAGGCCCAGCTTCCAATGACTTACCTACGCTCAAGCGTATGATACAAGCCGGGGTGAATGTGGTGAGGCTGAATTTTTCGCATGGTAAGGCGCAGGATCATATAGACCGGGCCACCATGGTGCGCCAGGCAGCAGCAGAGTGTGGCCGTGAAATCGCCATCATGGCCGATTTGCAGGGGCCAAAAATCCGTATTGGCAAGTTTGAAAATTCTCGCATCCATCTGGAAAACGGTGACAAGTTCATCCTTGATGCTGATTGCGCCATGGGTGATCAGGAGCGTGTGGGCCTTGATTACAAAGCCCTGCCACGTGATGTCAGAAATGGCGATTTGCTGTTGCTGAACGATGGCCTGATCGTGCTGATCGTTGAAAAAGTCGTTGGCAATGAAATTCATACCATCACCAAGATTGGTGGCGAGTTATCCAACAACAAGGGTATCAACCGCCAGGGCGGCGGCCTGACAGCGCCAGCACTGACAGGCAAAGACATGGAAGACATCAAGACCGCCATGTCTTTCCAGGCAGATTATGTCGCTGTCTCTTTCCCCAAAAATGCGACTGACATGGAAATGGCGAGGCAGCTTTCGAACATTGCCGGTGAACCTTATAACCATAAACCCATGATGATCGCCAAGATAGAACGGGCCGAAGCGATCCCCCTGCTGCAAGAAATTCTGGATGCATCTGATGGCATCATGGTTGCCCGTGGTGATCTGGCGGTGGAAGTTGGCAATGCGGCCGTACCGGCCTTGCAAAAGCGCATGATCAAGATGGCGCGTGCTTCCAACAAGGTGGCGATTACTGCCACCCAGATGATGGAATCCATGATCGTCAACGCCGTACCTACCCGGGCTGAAGTGTCAGACGTGGCCAATGCCGTGCTGGATGGTACCGATGCCGTCATGACGTCGGCAGAAACGGCGTCTGGCAAATATCCGATAGAAACTGTGGAGCAGATGTCGCAGATTTGTCTGGAAGCCGAAAAATTCCAGGAAAACAAACTCGACGCTGATTTCCTCAACATGACCTTTACCCGTATCGACCAGTCCATCGCGTATGGTGCATTGTTCACTGCCCATCATCTGGGTGTGAAAGCCATCGTGGCCCTGACCGAATCGGGTTCCACTGCTTTGTGGATGAGTCGCCATAGCGTGGACGTGCCGCTGTTTGCACTGACCCCAAGTGTGGCAACCCAGCGCAAGGCAGCCTTGTATCGCAATGTCCAGACTTTCAACCTGCCTTATTCCTCTGATAGGGAAGTGGTGTTGAAGTCCGCCGAAACTGTCTTGCTGAAAAACCACGTTGTCGTCAAAGGTGACATGATCGTGGTGACCTGGGGTGAGCCCATGGGGCAGGTTGGTGGCACCAACGCAATGAAAATTGTCAGGGTCGGCGAGAATTAAGCGTGTTAAGCCCGTGTTATAAGGGCAAAGATTTTTTTATAGCAATCTGGAGTTAATTATGCCTCTCGTATCCATGCGTCAATTGCTGGACCACGCCGCCGAAAACGGCTACGGTCTGCCAGCTTTCAACGTCAACAACCTGGAGCAGGTCACCGCCATCATGCAGGCCGCCGATGAAGTCGGTGCGCCTGTCATCATGCAAGCTTCTGCCGGTGCGCGCAAATATGCAGGTGAAGCATTCTTGCGTCACCTGATCGAAGCGGCGGTAGAAGCTTACCCGCACATACCCGTCGTCATGCACCAGGACCATGGCCAGTCGCCAGCAGTCTGCATGGCAGCCATCAAATCCGGCTTCACTTCGGTGATGATGGATGGTTCCCTGATGGAAGACGGCAAGAGCGTCGCCAGCTATGAATACAATGTCGAGGTATCGCGTGAAGTGGTCAAGTTTTCTCACTCCATCGGCGTCACGGTAGAAGCAGAACTGGGTGTGCTCGGTTCTCTGGAAACCATGATGGGCGATAAAGAAGATGGTCACGGTGCCGACGGCAAAATGACACGTGAACAATTGCTGACGGACGTGCAGCAGGCTGCTGATTTCGTCAAGCAAACACAGTGTGACGCATTGGCAATTGCGATTGGTACTTCCCACGGTGCCTACAAATTCTCGCGCAAGCCTACTGGTGACATCCTGGCGATAGACCGCATCAAAGAAATCCATCAGCGCATTCCTAACACCCATCTGGTGATGCATGGTTCTTCATCCGTACCGCAAGAACTGCTGGACGAAATCCGTCAGTTCGGTGGCGACATGAAAGAAACCTATGGCGTGCCGGTGGAAGAAATCGTCATCGGTATCCAGAATGGCGTACGCAAGATCAACATCGACACCGACATCCGTCTGGCCATGACAGGTGCGATCCGTCGCTATATGTTTGAAAATCCATCCAAGTTTGATCCGCGCGATTATTTGAAGCCAGCCCGCGAAGCCGCCAAACTGGTGTGCAAGGCACGCTATCTGTCTTTTGGTTGCGAAGGCCAGGCAGGCAAGATCAAGCCTTTGCCTTTGGAAAAAGTGGCAGAGCAATACAAGAAAGGCGCTTTGGCGCAGATCGTAAAATAAGAAATAAGTTTGCTTCCTCATCCCGGTGAGAGCCTGGATGAGGAAGCGAAGTGCAGGATTTAGACAAAATTGTTATGTGCGTCCGGCAAATTGCCGTGATTTTCCCTCCCCTTCAAGGGAGAGGGCTAGGGTGGGGATGGGTTTCGGTTGATTGACCGTTAAGAAAATTGCGACAGAACCCCATCCCCATCCCAACCTTCCCCTTGAAGGGGAAGGGGCTAAAGCTAAAACCACCACCAACAACAATTTTGTGTAAACCCTATCCAGATCGAAATAAAGAAATCCCTCATGACTACGCAAATCAACTCCACTCTTCATTCCCTGCCTTTGCTGGGCCGTGGCAAGGTCCGTGATAATTATGCTGTCGGTGAAGACAAGCTGCTTATCGTCACCAGTGACCGTCTGTCTGCATTCGACGTCATCATGAATGAGCCCATTCCTGACAAAGGTCGCGTGCTGAACCAGATGGCGAATTTCTGGTTTGAAAAGCTTGGCCACATCGTACCAAATCACCTGACAGGCATTGCACCAGAATCCGTTGTTGCGGCGGATGAAGTGGCCCAGGTCAAAGGCCGTGCCGTTGTCGCAAAACGCCTGAAACCCATTATGGTAGAAGCCGTGGTCCGTGGCTATATCATCGGTTCAGGCTGGAAAGATTATCAGGATACTGGCGCCATCTGCGGCATACAATTGCCAGCAGGCCTGCCACAGGCAGCCAAGTTGCCAGCGCCTATTTTCACCCCGGCTGCCAAGGCAGAAATGGGCGAGCATGATGAAAACATCAGCTATGCAGAAACCGAACAACGCATAGGTGCAGAGCTGGCCGCCAGGATCCGTGATATCAGCATACAACTGTATACTGAAGCCGCCGAATACGCCGCCACCCGTGGCATCATCATTGCTGACACCAAGTTTGAATTTGGCCTCGATGACAATGGTGTCCTGCACTTGATGGATGAAGTACTGACTGCCGATTCTTCCCGTTTCTGGCCCGCTGACTCTTATGCCACCGGCATTTCACCACCGTCTTTTGACAAACAATTCGTGCGTGATTATCTGGAAACCATCACCAGTTGGAAAAAAACTGCACCAGCCCCAGCCTTGCCGGGTGATGTCGTGCAAAAAACTGCCGCCAAATACCGCGAAGCGCTGGAACGGCTGACTGGCGAAAGCCTGAAGGATTGATGATGAGCACTGCAAACAGCGCAGCAAACAAAGTCGTCGTCGGCGTCGTCATGGGTTCATCCTCTGACTGGGACGTGATGCAAAACGCCGTCGCCATCCTCAAGGAATTTGGCATAGGCTTTGAAGCCAAAGTCGTCTCTGCACACCGCATGCCAGATGAAATGTTCGCCTATGCAGAAACCGCGCGCGACCGTGGCCTGCGCGCCATCATCGCCGGTGCTGGCGGCGCAGCCCACCTGCCAGGCATGATCGCCGCCAAAACCATAGTTCCAGTATTGGGTGTGCCCGTGCCATCCAAATACCTGCGTGGTGAAGACTCGTTGCTGTCTATCGTGCAAATGCCCAAGGGTATACCGGTAGCGACATTCGCGATAGGTGAGGCAGGTGCAGCCAATGCCGCACTGGCCGCGATTGCGATCTTGGCAACGACCGATGATGCCCTGGCTTCCAGGTTGATCGAGTTCCGAGAAAAGCAAACGCAAGTCGCACGCGATATGGTGTTGCCTGTTTGAGTGTAAGTTGTTGTCGGTTGGGGTAATTTCGCATATTGGGCTGCCCTCGTAGGTTGGATTAACTTCGTAGGTTGGGCTACGCCTTATCAGCCCAACACTATACGTTCGTTGAGGCCCGGCCCAACCTACGGTCTAGCCCAACCTACGCGCACGACCAGCCAACGAACGCAACAAACAAGCTTCGATTTGCATAACACCCGCACCACCTTGCTTTGTCCCATCCAGCAAAAACAAGCCAAGTTTGAAAACATTCACGACCATGACCAATCATCCACAGTCCGTACAACCACGCCAACCCTTGTTACCCAATACCCCAAACAGTTGCCTCGGCATCATGGGTGGTGGTCAATTGGGTCGCATGTTTGCCCAGGCGGCGCAAGCCATGGGTTACCAGGTGGTCGTGCTGGAACCCGAAGCAGGCTGCCCAGCTGCGCAAGTGGCAGACCAGCATATCCAGGCTGGCTATGAAAACCATCCCGGTCTGACGGCACTGGCCAAGTTAAGCAAAGCCGTCACCACCGAATTTGAAAACGTCCCGGCAGACAGCCTTAGCCTGCTGGCGCAAAGCAGCTTTGTTGCACCCGCCGCAGCCTGCGTTTCCATCGCACAAGATCGTCTCGCAGAAAAACATTTCTTCACCCGTTGTGGCGCGACTACGCATGTTTATCCGGCACCGCACTGGGGCATTGCGAATCAAAATGATGTTGCCAGTGTCAAGGACGAACTCTTGCCCGGTATCCTGAAGACGGTACGCATGGGTTACGACGGCAAAGGCCAGGTACGTGTGCGTGACCGTGCCGAACTGGCTGCTGCCTTCGCCGGCATGAACGGCCAGGCCTGCGTGTTGGAAAAAATGCTGCCGCTGGCATATGAAGTTTCCGTCCTCGTCGCCCGTGGTGTCGATGGCGAAGCAGTGGTGTATCCAATTGCAGAAAACGTCCACCGTGACGGCATCCTGTTCACCACCGTTGCCCCCAGCACCCATGTGTCAGCAGATGTCGCCAGCAAGGCTCAAGCTGCCGCCCTGCACATCATTGCCGAGATGGCTTATGTCGGTGTGCTGTGCATAGAATTTTTTGTGCTCAAGGATGGCGACCTGGTCGTCAATGAAATGGCACCGCGCCCACACAATAGCGGCCATTACACGATAGATGCCTGCATCACCAGCCAGTTCCAGCAACAGGTCAGGGCGCTGGCCCAATTGCCACTGGGCGATACCCGTCAGCATTCACCCGCCGCCATGCTCAATATCCTGGGTGATGTCTGGTATGAAGGTGATACAGACAATATGCGTGAACCAGCGTGGGATCGCGTACTGGCATTGCCTGGCGCCCACCTGCACCTGTACGGCAAGGCAGAAGCCCGCCGCGCTCGCAAGATGGGGCACATCACCTTTGTCGCACTCAGCATGGCAGAAGCACAGGACAATCTGGGTAAAGCCTGCGCCATCCTTGGCATAGCAGCACCGGAGTGGGCATGAAATCCCAGGCTTGTACACCCGCTGTAATTCTGCAAGCAGCGCAAGCACTGGAAGGCGGCCAACTGGTCGCCTTCCCGACCGAGACTGTGTATGGTCTCGGTGCGGATGCAGAAAACCCAACTGCCGTAGCCAACATCTACGCCGCCAAAGGCCGCCCGTCGAATCACCCCGTCATCGTCCACGTCGCCCCCGGTGCCGACATCAGCTACTGGGCCAAAGACATCCCCGCAGAGGCATACCAGCTCATCGCCGCCTTCTGGCCCGGTCCGCTGACCTTGATCTTGAAACGTGCCGACCATATCCCCGATGCCGTCTCTGGTGGACAAGACACCGTCGGCATACGCTGCCCATCACACCCGGTAGCACAAGAACTCTTGCGCGCTTTCAAAGCGGGTAAGGGCGGCGTTGCTGCCCCATCAGCCAATAAATTCGGCCACGTCAGCCCTACCATGGCTGCTCACGTTGAAGAAGAATTCGAGCAAGAAATTTTACCCGGTGGCCTCATCGCCAGCATACTCGACGGTGGCCAAAGCGAAGTCGGCATAGAATCGACTATTGTTGACCTCAGCCGCCTGGCCACCCACGGCCCGGTACTGCTGCGCCCCGGCCACATCACCGTCGCCCAAATGGCCACCGTGTTAGGCACAACGCCCAGCGCCCCGGACGCTGCAGCCCCACGCGCATCCGGCACGCTGGACGCCCACTATGCACCACATACACCAGTGATTTTGATTGAAGCTGCAGAACTGGACGACACCGTCAACCGCCTGCACGCCAAAAACAAAAAACTCGCCCTCATGAGCTACCAGGCCCACCCCGCCATCCAGGCCGAAGCCTGGCACCACCTGCCCGCCGATCCGGCAGGCTACGCGCACGACCTGTATGCTGGCCTGCGTGAACTGGATCATGCACATGCTGACCTGATTTTGGTTGAAGCACTGCCGCAAGACAAGGACTGGCAAGGTGTGAATGATCGTCTGCGCAGGGCGGCGTTTGATTCGCGGGATGTGTTGAAAGGCTTGCTTGAGAATGGCTGATAAGGCAAAAGCAAGCCGGTTAGCCCAGGAGGGTTTGGCCCATTGGGAAGAAGCCGAACTGGAACTGGCTTTGCAAAAAACAAATGAAGCTATCGTCCTTGCGGAACCAAATCATTGGATGGTGGCCGATTATCATGGACAACTGGCAGGCATCCATGCACAAGCGGGTGAAAATGATAAGGCCCGAGGCCATTACGAGAAAGCGCTATTTCTTCAATTACAGGGTGGTGAGGCTGACGGAGGTATTACCGTCATCGTATGTAGACATTTTCTGGCAATGCATTTGCTGGAAATGAGTCTCGCAAGCGAAGCTTTAGATGTGCTACAGCCTTCATTGCAAGCTGCTCCTGTTCATTGGTTGAACTGCGTAGCACATGCTCACATCCTGCACGCATTGCGCAGGTTTGCAGATGCAAAAGATGCGGCACAATTGGCGATCAAGTATGCGCCATCATTGGCAAAGGCTGAGCAATTAACGAAAAATTTAAATGTCATGTTTTCTGAAGAAAATGTCTAACAAGAAAATGCAATAAGGTAAACTTAAGCGTGCCTATGAACTTATAGTTTGTACTGGGTATTTGTAGCTCACTCCATCAATAAATCATTATGTTTGACTTCATCAAACCAACTATTCTCTACGTCCAAATTTCCCCTGAGCAGTTAAGTGTCAGGGATGTTAAATCGGGCGAATCCATTTCAGAAGTGCCAGAGTTGGCAATCACTGCTGCACCGGATCAGAAAATTTTAGGTGTTGGTGCGGCGGCGCGCTCTGCTGCGACAAGCCAAATCGGTGCCCTTGTTGTTAACCCGTTCGCCCATCCCCGTTCGCTGGTATCTGATTTTACTGCGGGCCAACAACTCATCAAAGCATTTGTATCTCGCCTTGTGGGTGGATCACGTCTGGCCATGTCGCCAACTATCATTATCCACCCACTGGGCAATCCTGAAGGCGGCTTTACCCAGGTAGAAGGCAGGGCGTTTCGTGAACTGGGCATGGGGGTAGGTGCTGCGAAAGTCACGCTCTGGTACGGTGACATCCTTACTGATCAAGAAATACTATCGCATCAATTTCCGTCACATGGGCGGATCATTGAATGACATTGGCATGCGATCGGGTCAAACTAACGGGCGCAATCCCGTTAGTTTGACCCGATCGCTCCCTTGATTACCTGTCAATTCCCCGAATCCAAACCTCGTCTCGCAAGCACGCGCCCAATCCCGGCAATCACCAGCGCACCCACAACCATCACCCCCGCCACCATAAACGTAACCCGCATACCATCTGCAATCGCATCAGGCGCAGCCATCCTGATATCGCTACTTGCCGACGCAAACGCAAATACTGCACCCATGAACGATGCGCCGGTGATCAGGCCAAGATTGCGTGACAGGTTCAGCATGCCGGAGACGAGGCCGCGTTGTTCCGGGCGTATGTCCAGCATGACGGCGGTATTGTTGGCGGCCTGGAATAGTTGGTAGCCGGGTGTCAGGATGGTGATGGCTGCGACGTAACCAGCTATGCCGAACAGGGACGGCAGCAGGGCCAGGGCGAATGCGCCGGTGGTCATGGCGATCAGTCCGGCGATGACCATGCGTTGCGCACCGATGCGGTCAACAATGCGGCCAGCGACGATGCCGCTGCAAGCAGAGATGACGGGACCAACCGACATCAGCAAGCCCACCATGACATCGCTGAGACCTAGCGATCTCGTCAGGTAGAAAGGCCCTACCACCAGCGTTGCCATCATCACCGTTGAGACGAGTGCATTCATGCCCAGGCTGCTACTCAATACAGGATCACGGAACATGCTTATGCGTAGCAGTGGTGAGCTGACTTTTGCTTCGGTCAGCACAAACAGGGCCATGCCCAGGACGGCAGCCAATAACAGCGCCAGGTTCAGTACGCCGAAGTGACCACGCCCCAGCGTCACGGCAAGTGCATAGGCCGATAGCGTCAGCGCCAGCAATAGTGTGCCGATATAGTCAAAACGCGCACCTGTTTTGCTTTGTTGCTGGCGATCAGGCGGCAGATAACGCTGGGCGAGCATGAAACTTACTATACCCAGTGGCACATTGACAAAGAAAATGGCGCGCCAGTTGAGTCCTGCGATTAACACGCCACCCAGTGATGGGCCAAGGGCTGTGCCAACGGCAGACATGGTACCCAGCAAGCCCATGGCGCTGCCGGTTTTTTTTTTGCTGACGGTTTCACCGACAAAGGCCATGGTCAGCGCCATCATGATGGCTGCACCCAGGCCCTGCACTGCACGGGCAGTGATTAACAGACTCAGTGTGGGGGCCGCGCCGCACAGGGCAGAGGCGCAGGTGAATAGGGCAATGCCAGCCAGCAGCAAGCGTCTGCGGCCTATCAGGTCACCCAGGCGGCCGACACTGACGATCAGGGTAGTGATGGCAAGCAGGTAGGCAAGTACCACCCATTGCACTTGTTGGAAAGAGGCGTTGAAAACCTGGGTCAAGGTGGGTAAGCCCACATTGGCGATGCTGGTACCCAGCGAAGAAAGTAACATCGACAGGGACAGACTGACCAGCACCCAGCGTGCTGAGGGCGAGCCTGTAGCAGTGTCACTGTCTGCGGTATGAGTAGATTTCAACATGAATGTCATTCCTGGCCAAGCCGTACATTATGATGGTTTGATCATAAGCTTTCGTCTTATAGGGCGGAAGGCGCATGGTTTGCACTTTATTCATGCGTTTGACGCCATGTCATATCAAAGCACGCTAGAATCCCGGTATGCTTACCCCCGATCTGAACTTGCTGATTACCCTGGATGCAGTACTCGCAGAGGGTAGCGTGGCGCGTGCGGCTACAAGGTTAAGCTTGAGCCCTTCTGCCATGAGCCGGGCGCTGGCACGCTTGCGAGAAACAACGGGCGACCCTTTGCTGGTCAGGGCAGGGCGCGGCCTGGTGCCGACACCACGGGCGCTGGAGTTGCGCGTGCAAGTTGCTCAACTGGTGCAGGATGCGCAAGCGCTACTGCGTCCGGCTGAAAAACTCAATCTCAGTCAGTTGCATCACACTTTTACCTTGCGTACCAGCGATGGTTTTGTAGAAAATTTTGGCCCGTCTTTGATCGCCCGTATCAGTGTAGAAGCACCAGGCGTACGCCTGTGCTTCATGCCCAAATTAAATAAAGACAGTAATTTGCTGCGCGATGGCAGCGTTGACCTGGAGACCGGTGTGATCGGTGATGCGACCAGTCCAGAAGTGCGCACACGTGCCTTGTTCCGTGATCGCTTCATCGGCGTCGTGCGTAGCGGGCACCCATTGAGTCAGCTTGAGATGACTCCGGAAATGTACGCTTCCGGCAAACATGTCCTGGTTTCTCGGCGTGCCCAAAGCAAAGGGCCCATGGCAGAAGTCTTGAAACCATATGGACTGGAACGGGATGTGGTCACCACTGTTGGTGGCTTTTCTGCGGCGCTGGCGTTGGCACGTGCATCGGATCTGATAGCGACTGTGCCGGAACGGCATACCGGCAATCTGCGTGCAGGCATGGTTAGTTTCGCTCTGCCATTTCCCACTGATGGCATCACGGTGTCCATGCTGTGGCATCCGCGCATGGATGCCGACCCGGCGCATCGCTGGTTGCGTACCTGTGTGTTTGAGGTGTGTGCTGGACAAGATGCTGTAGCTGATTGATATCCTTAATGCAAAAAAAATCAAGAAACATACCCATCGTAAGCAAGTTCTGGACACAATGAAAAGATCCATCGTGTGCCCGCTGTTCCCGAGCTTTTCAGACTCAGTTCGCCACCTATGCGTTTGGCTCTTTCCTGCATGCCTATCATGCCCCAGTGGCCAGCGCGATGGCCTGCATTAGCGATTTCTTGCGGGATGCCCCGGCCATTGTCCTGCACAATGACGGTGATCCCGTCCGGGCCATAATTCATTTGTACTTCGATCTGGCTTGCGCCTGAATGTTGATAGGCGTTGCGTATTGCTTCGCAAATGATGGCCAGTACTTCCTCAAAGATGACAGGATGCAGGCGACGTATCTCGCCAGAATTTTGAGTGGCCAGTTCTGCGGTGCCAAGCTGTTCTGCATTCACTTTTTCACGCAATACAGCCAGCAGATCAAGCTGATCTTCTGTGCGTGATCGCAAGCCGCGGATACGGTCCCGCCCTTCGCTGATCGTGTTGGTGGCCAGATCAAGCGCGCGTTCCATGGCTTCCCGCCCAGGTTCTGCGGCAGGCAGTTTTTGTGTCGCCACATGCATTTGCAGGACCAGTGCATGCACCGTTTGCAGTATGGTGTCGTGCAATTCGCGTGAAATTCTTTCGCGTTCCATCAATCGTTCTTCTATGCGCGAGTAGATCTGGCTGGCAATTTGCGCACGACGCCATTTGTATAAACCAAACAGTGCCGCCAATATAATGATGGTAATCAATGTTCTGAACCAGTAGGTTTGATAAAAAGCGGGCTCTATATAGAACCGTACGGCAGCACCTTCTGTATTCCAGACACCATCATTGTTTGCAGCAATCACTTTGAAACGGTATTCACCAGGGCCAAGGTCGGTATACGTTGCGGTCCGGCTGCTACCTGCGTCTTGCCAGTCACTGTCGACGTTTTCCAATTGATAGCGAAAACGCATGCGCTCTGGCATGGTCAGGCTCAAGGCGGTGTAGGCAATTTCCAGACGGGAAGGGCGTGGGGCCAGACGAAGCAGCGCATTCTCAATGAAAGGCATGCTTGAGTTTGGTGTGGTAATGCTGCGTATGGATACTGGTGGCGGCAAGGTGTTCTTGCTAACCTGAGCCCCATTCAGCCAGAATACCCCGGCAGTGGTGGTGAACCATAGAGTCCCATCTGTGCCTGCAATCGCTGAGGGTACAGGGTAGCTTTGATTGGCACTTCCTAATAAGCCATCCCGATGATCAAGGCGCTTGAATTGCACGTGGTATTGTGGGTATTTTGACGCCATTTTAAGCTCAGCCATATCGATAGTGGTGATACCTGCCATGCCATTTAGCCAGAGTGATCCCTGATGCTCAAACATGCCTGATATACCGAGGAAGCTTTCATCACCATCGCCTATCACAGGGTTGAATGTATTGCCGTCAAAATGAAACAAGCCATTTTCACCACCTGCCCACATGTCGTCGCCATGTCCGTAAAACTGCGTTACATTCCCTACCTTCAAACCGTCTTGGGCACCATATAATTGCAATTTACCTTTATTGAGCATGGCCATGCGCCTGCCCATAAAACTAAACCAAAGCCTTCCTGTCTTGTCTCGGTAGATACAATAGGTGCTTTTTTTCAGGTCTGGAAAGCCTCCTCCAACTTCCCATTTGCCATCTTTCAGCCGAAATGTCCCGACACCGCGTGAAGATATCCATAATGAACTCTCGGAATCGATAGCAATGCTGCGAATATCGGGCGATTGTATTTCTGGCGGCAGATCAATTTTTTCGCTGATTGTGCCCCGCTGATGAGTTAATCCAGTCCTGGTGGCATACCAGACGCTATCTGGACGCTCACGCCAAATTGAAGCGACCGTTTCTTTCTCTGTCTCAGTCGGAATATTTGCAAAGGATTCAAGATCTGGTTTGAGTAGCAGTGTTTTTCTTAACCACAATCCACCATTTTCACCGGCAGCAATGGCCGGTCTATCAAGGAATATCTGGGGTAGCGCGACGCCAGAAATAGCGTTACGCCTGAATCTGTCCAAGCCGTTTTCAGTACCTACCCAAATATTGCCTTCTCTATCTTGCAACAGGTAATTCGGCATGGCACCACTTAGTCCCTGTGCTACACCAAAAGCTTCATTCTTTCCTTTACTATCGGTTCTGATTAAGCCGTCATCACGGGTAATCCATAAATGTTCACTATCGCGGTCGAATAACATAGTTCCTCCGCTGAGTCGTGGTTTGGGCCAATTCTTTTTCTTGTCCGCCATACCATCGTTGTTCAAAGCGACAATCTCACCTTGAGGGCCGCCAACGCTCCAAATAGTCTGCTTTAGATCCTGAACCAGGCGGCCCATGCCCACCGGGCCAGGCACCTGAGTGAATGATGCCCTGGCCAGATCTAGTTTGAAGCTACCTGTTGCGCATTGTGCCCAGACACTCGAGTTTTCCGTAGTCAGGAAGGTGCAATCTACTGTCGGCGCATGAAAATGGTCCGCTGGAATGGTCCACTTTTTACCGTCAAAAACACGTAGCCCGCGGCTTGTTGCTACCCAAATTCTGCCAATGAGGTCTTCTGCAAAATCATAAACCGTTGCGTCCGGAAATCCGTCTTCATTCCCAAAATTACGTACTGTGCCATTTTCGATCAGGCTTGCCCCACCTGTCCGGTAACCTATCCAGAGTGCCCCTGACTTAAGCTGATGCATGCCCCAGACATTGGTGGAAATCTGTTGCGTTCCTGCCGGACGAAAACGCTCAAACCTGACGCCATCAAAGCGGAACAGGCCATCGGTTGATGCCAGCCATAACCATCCGTCTTTGCCCTGGCTCATAGCGATAATATTGGGCGGCGCGCCATCTTTCGTCGTCCAGCGGGTGTGGTGCATATCCAGTGGGTTGGCTTGTCTGGCGCGTGCTGCAACGGCAGGTGATGCAGCTGGATTGCTGGCGCTTACCGACATGGGAGCGATCGCCATCATCAGATTGAGCAAGATGACGATCAGCATTTTCCCCGCATTTAAATGCAAGAATAATTCACAACTTGTTTTGTTGAATTTTCCCGTCAGATCATATACCCGTGCGACCTGTAACACTTGCATTAGGCTATACCGGGGAATGCCGGTTGACTGGAGGCGCGCTTGCACTGCTTCAGGGCTCTTAGTGCGCAACTGTTTTTAAGTCGATGATGCCGCGTTCAACCGCAATCATTGCCGCATGCGCTCTGTCATTGGCCATCAATTTCGACAGGATGTTTTTTACATGTGCTTTGACGGTGTCTTCAGAAATGGACAAGGTAATCGCAATGCGCTTGTTGGAATTACCAGTGGCGATATGTTCCAGAACTTCGGTCTCTCTTTTGCTTAAGGTATTGTTTGAGGACGATGAACCCATGAGTGCCGCCATTTTGGATGGGATGCAGTTATACCCCTGATTGATAGTGCGAATGGTGCCCAGCAAGTCTTTCCCCAGCATGCTTTTCAGCAGGTAACCTGCGGCCCCCGCTTTGATGGCTTTTAAAGTGCGGGCATCACCTTCGTAAGTGGTAAGAACGATGATGCGAGCCTGTGGAAATTCCGCCTTGATCTCACGCGTGGCTTCTATGCCGCATTTGACGGGCATTTGAATATCCATCAGCGTAACGGCAGGACGCAGTCTGCGGTAGCAATCAATGGCTTCTTGCCCATTGCTGGCTTGGGCGATCACCCGCATATCGGGCTGTGTTTCGATCAAACTGGCTATCCCCTGCAGAAAAACCGGATGGTCATCTACCGACAAGATATTGATGGGCGTAGCGGCACTGGAATCCATGTTTGCTTCTCCAGCTAAATGCGGAATTTCATGATAATTGTTACAGGTAAATGCAAAAAATTGCATTTGAGAATTGAATAGTAACTTATTTCCAAGATTTGGTTTGCCAGGCTTACGTCCTGCTACAAATTTGTCTTTATCAATCACCCTAAAGGGTATTGTCACTTTTAGAAAAAACCGAGCAGAATGCCAGAACAGAAGCAGGTTTTTATTTGAAACGACACTGCTTTGTCATGCTTCACACGCGACTTTTGAATGACATGCTGACTTTCTCATCAGTAGGGGTGAGCGCAAAAACGCTGGTTCGGGATGCAGTATCAGCTACGGCCAGACCCATGCCGGGTCATGTTATGAAACAAGACATTTCACTCTGACTCATGAAATAGGATTTTAATGAAAATATGGTTTGCCGGTTTGCTGATGTGGTGTACTGCTGAAGTATTCTCAAACGGTATTTCCATGTTCAGGAACATACCGCGACCACAAACACATTTGCGGCCCACACTGCGTGCGCTTAACTATGGAGGTGTACTGCCCGAAAAAGCTCCTGTCTTTTCTTGCAGTCAGGGAGGGAAAAAAGACCCTGATGTAAAGAGGGAGCAAGATCAGGGACCGGAGTTCAAACCCGGATATTCCATTGCTATGATTGGCACCAGCATGGGATTGACGGGGCCACTCATGTTGCATGCAGGCTTAATCCTTCTCAGTCTCTCGCTGGCAATCGTCTACATCCTTTGTCAGCGCGGTAAGGGCAGATCACGCTTGGTCATGCGTTTGACAGAAAACAACCAGACGACCAGGTCTGCACACGACAGTCTGCTGCAAAATGTCAACAGCCTGGTGCTGCAACTGCATGCTATGGCGATTCGTTTTAGAGATGAAGAAGCGGTCAGAAGCGCATTGGACCTTATCTTGAAGAATGCGGAAAGACTAGTCGAACCGGGACGATACCAGATGATGGGGCAGCAGTTCTTGCCACAGTATGACTGTGATCTTGAGCAATTGCTGGCTGACCTTGCGCAAGTCTTATCCGACGGAAAGAATTGTCAATGCGCTCTGATCGTCATTGGTGATTATTCACAGCCCTATTTATCCATGCGCGATGACTTATATCACTTCGCCAGAGAGGTGTTGACGAATACCCACCGGCATGCAGGCGCACAGAAGGTGGAAATAGAACTGACCTATGCCTGCTCGGGTTTGCGCCTGCAGATACGCGACGACGGAGCTGGTTTTCCAGACGGGCAGCATTCGATATCCGGATGGTCGGGCAGAAGCGGTCTGAACACCATGCGGGATTGTGCCTTACGTTTGCGTGGCCGCTTGTATATCTGTAGTGCAAAGGGCATGGGTACAGAAGTCAGCCTTGAGGTACCACTACACGCACAACAATCAAAAAACTATTTCGTCACTATGCTGGCCTGCGCGCGCCGGCATCTGGGATGGCAGCACTGAAGTTTCGGCAAATTTTTTCAAGATACACATCATTGAACAAAAACTACCCGAATGGGTAGTGCGCCTACCCAGATTTATGGTGATGTTTTTCATGCCTATGCACACTACACTTTAATCGGACGAATGATGCGCATTCAGGCAGGTATTGAATTGAGCTGTGTCTGATGCCACAGGTTAAACCTGTTTCTATGCAAAGGGAGAAAAATTCATGAAGTCTGAAGAGAACGTGCAAGAAGTGGATCAACAGCGTCGCCATCTGCTGGTTGGGGGAGCGACCGCCGCAGCAATGTTTAGCCTGCCCACCGGCGGTGTTTTTGCACAAGCGCTGGCTGCCAGTAAACCTGTTTCAACTTTACATCATATTGGAGTAAAAAAAGTGAGTACATTCAAAACGAAAGATGGCGTTGATATTTATTACAAAGACTGGGGCACTGGTCAACCTATCGTTTTTTGCCACGGTTGGCCACTGAACTCTGATAGCTGGGAATCACAAATGATTTTCCTGGCTTCGCAAGGTTATCGTTGCATCGCCCATGACCGACGTGGCCACGGGCGTTCCAGTCAGCCGTGGAGTGGCAATGACATGGACCATTATGCCGACGACCTGGCGCAACTGATGGACTTGCTGGATTTAAAAAATGCCGTACTGTTTGGCTTCTCTACCGGCGGTGGCGAAGTGGCGCGTTATATCGGCCGTCACGGCACCAAGCGCGTAGCCAAGGCGGGTTTGATTTCTGCCGTGCCGCCACTGATGGTCAAGAGAGATGACAATCCTGATGGTGTTCCTATACAGGCGTTTGACGATATCCGTGCAGGTTCTCTGGCGGATCGTGCCCAGTTGTACATGAATATCGCCAGCGGCCCTTTCTTCGGTTTTAATCGCCCAGGTGCCAAGGTTTCGCAGGGTTTGATTTATTCCTGGTGGGCGCAAGGCATGCAGGCTGGTCACAAAAATACCTATGATTCCATCAAGGCATTTTCAGAAACTGATTTCCGTGAAGACCTGAAAAAATTCACTGTTCCTACACTGATCGTGCATGGTGATGATGACCAGATCGTGCCCATTAACGTGGCGGGTATTGCTTCTGCCAAGCTGGTTAAAAACGCCAAGTTGCTGGTGTACAAAGGTGCACCACATGGTTTGACGGATACACATAAAGACCAATTGAACAAAGACATGCTGGACTTCATCAAATCCTGATCGTGACACTTTGATCACCATGCAGGCAAGGGCAGGATTGTAAATTTCCCTTACCTGCACCGTATCATTTCACACAAAAGAGCGCTATAGGCCGTACAAGAAATGCAAAAACTGTTTTCCATGTTTCCTGCCGGTGCTCCAGGCACAGGCTTACTCTTTCTGCGCTTGGCGATGGGCTTGCAAATGCTGGTATATAGCGGCTGTTGCGAAGCGAGTCGCATGCCAGGTTGGCTGGCAACAGTTATGTTGGTATGGACGGGCCTGATCTGCCTTGCCGTAGTGACCCCGGCCCTCGCAGTGTTATGGATACTGTTTGCGTGTGTCCTGATGTTTATGGGGAATCTTGCATTGATACCGGCAGCTACGTCGATTCTGTCCGCTCTGGCACTGGCTTTGTTAGGGCCGGGTGCCTATTCGGTGGATGCACGTCTGTTCGGACGACGTGTGATTGTGCTACCGGACGGATTGTATAGTGAATGATGGTCTGTTGATGACCCGCAAAATTGAAAGCCCTGTCATGAAAAAACTTACAACTGCTGCCGGCGCACCGGTAGTCGATAACCAGAATATCCAGACCGCGGGGCCGCGTGGTCCTGCACTGATTCAGGATATCTGGCATCTGGAAAAACTGGCCAATTTCAACCGCGAAGTTATACCAGAACGCCGCATGCATGCCAAGGGATCGGGGGCTTTCGGTCAATTTACCGTAACACATGATATCAGCCAGTACACCAGGGCGAAAATATTCTCTGCTGTGGGCAAGAAGACGGATCTGTTCGTCCGTTTTTCTACCGTAGCTGGTGAGCGCGGTGCGGCGGATGCCGAACGCGATATTCGCGGCTTTGCCATCAAGTTTTATACTGAAGAAGGCAACTGGGATCTGGTGGGCAATAATACGCCGGTCTTTTTCTTGCGTGACCCGCTTAAATTCCCGGATTTGAATCATGCTGTCAAGCGTGACCCGTATACCAATTTGCGTAGTGCTGAAAATAATTGGGATTTCTGGACGCTCTTGCCTGAGGCGCTGCATCAGGTGACCATCGTCATGAGTGAACGCGGTATCCCGGCCAGCTACCGTCACATGCATGGTTTTGGTAGCCATACGTTTAGCTTGATCAACGCCAGGAATGAAAGACATTGGGTCAAGTTTCATTTCACCTGTTTGCAAGGTATACAAAACCTGAGCGACGCTGAGGCCGCAGCCATCATTGCCGGGGATAGGGAAAGTGCGCAACGTGATCTGTTGGAAAGCATAGAAAAAGGCGATTTCCCACGCTGGCAATTGCAAGTACAGGTCATGCCAGAAAAAGACGCCAATAGCTACCATATCAATCCCTTTGATCTGACCAAGGTCTGGCCGCACAAAGATTATCCATTAATACCTGTTGGCATCATGGAACTGAATCGTAACCCGGACAACTATTTTTCCGATGTGGAGCAGGCTGCATTTTCACCCGCCAATGTGGTTCCGGGTATCGGATTTTCACCAGACAAAATGCTGCAATCCAGGTTGTTTTCTTATGGTGATGCGCAACGTTACCGTCTGGGTGTGAATCATCATCAGGTGCCCGTGAATGCACCCAAGTGTCCTTTTCACAGCTATCACCGGGATGGTGCCTTGCGCAGTGACGGCAACTACGGCAAGACCTTGGGTTATGAACCGAATTCCAAAGGTGAATGGCAACAGCAGCCAGAATTTGCCGAACCGGCGTTGCCACTGGAAGGGGCAGCCGCACACTGGGACCACCGGCTTGACCAAGACTATTATAGCCAGCCTGGCGCGCTGTTTCGTTTGATGAACCCGTCCCAGCAGCAAGTGCTGTTTGAGAATACAGCACGGTCTTTGCAGGGGGTATCAAGCCCCGTACAGCAACGCCATATCGACAATTGCAATAAAGCTGATCACGCTTATGGCGCGGGGGTGGCTGCTGCGCTACTTGCATTAAAAAATTAGATTAGGAGTTACGCAAAACCACCCCAGCTGCATTGCAGCTCCTCTCCTAGGAGCCGCGTACTAAAGTACGGTCTTCGTCGCCGCGCCTTGCTGGGACAATTTTGCGTAAGTCCTATAGATGTATATTTCAAGCGGGCTGTTGCCAGACAGCGGCCTTAATTAATGACCTGTATCAAGGAGAATTGTATGCCTGTCGCCAAAGCCGTACCCGGTAAAACCCTGCTGGATCCTAGCAACCATACCCTGATCATGATTGATCATCAGTCGCAAATGGCGTTTGCCACCAAATCGATCGATCCAGTTTCCCTGCGCAACAATGCGGCGCTGGTTGCCAAGGCTGCCAAGGAATTCAATGTGTCCACCATCCTGACGACGGTGGCAGAAAAATCTTTCTCTGGTCCGATTTTTGATGAAATAAAATCGGTATTTCCAGATATGAACGTGATTGACCGTACCACCATGAACACCTGGGAAGATAGCCGTATCGCTGAACGCGTCAATGCCATCGGCAAAGGCAAGATCGTGCTCGCCGGGCTTTGGACCGCGGTGTGTATTGTTGGCCCGGCGATGTCCGCTCTGGACCAGGGTTTTGAAGTGTATGTGATCGCCGATGCTTGCGGTGATGTATCGGATGAAGCACATCAGCGCGCCATGGAGCGTATGATACAAGGTGGTGCGCGTCCCATGACTTCACTGCAATACCTGCTTGAGTTGCAGCGCGACTGGGCGCGTGGCGAAACGTATAACCAGACCGTTGCCACCTCTATCGCGCACGGTGGCGGTTATGGCCTTGGTCTGATTTATGCCAAAACCATGTTTAATGCCAGTGAAGCGCATTAGTCCGGTGACCTGATCATCAGATCATCAGATCATTGGACAATCGGACAATAAGCAGGCCCGGCTATCCAGTTGCCCGGGCCTGCTTAGTTGTGTAAACCTGCTAATTTAAAAATAGCTTAAGCGCACAGCAAAGGGTCGCCAGTTGTCTGTCAGAATAATTTTCATCGCAGTGTTTGTACATTCTGTTTTTAGAACCATTCCAAGGAGTTCGCATGCATGCCGACCTGATTTTGTACAACGGCCGTTTCCATACCGTAGATCGTACTCAACCCCTGGCAAGTGCCGTTGCCATCAAGGATGGCAAGTTCCTGGCGGTAGGTGAAGCAGAAGATGTGATGCAGCACCGTGGTGCCGACACGCAAATCATCAGCCTGGAACGGCGTACGGGTATCCCGGGGCTCAACGATTCCCATATACACCTGATTCGTGGCGGCCTGAACTATAACCTGGAGTTGCGCTGGGAAGGCGTGCCCTCGCTGGCAGACGCCTTGCGCATGCTCAAACAGCAGGCTGAACGTACACCGCATCCTCAATGGGTGCGCGTGGTTGGTGGCTGGACCGAATTCCAGTTCGCTGAAAAGCGCATGCCTACACTGGAAGAAATCAATGCGGCGGCACCGGATACGCCGGTTTTTATCCTGCACCTGTATGACCGTGCCTTGTTGAATCGTGCGGCACTGAATGCGGTTGGCTACACCAAAGATACGCCCAATCCACCAGGTGGCGAGATACAGCGTGACGCTGCCGGCAATCCCACAGGCTTGCTGATTGCACGCCCCAATGCCATGATTTTGTATGCCACCCTGGCCAAAGGCCCAAGGCTGCCTTTGGAACTGCAGGTGAATTCGACACGGCAATTCATGCGCGAGCTGAACCGCCTGGGGCTGACCAGTGCGATTGACGCCGGTGGCGGATTCCAAAATTATCCTGAAGACTATGCCGTCGTCGACCAATTGGCCAAAGACGATCATCTGACTATCCGTATTGCTTACAATCTGTTCACCCAGCGCAAGGGGCAGGAGCTGGATGATTTTCAGCAATGGACGCAGATGGTCAAGCCGGGTGATGGTAGCGACTTTTACCGCCATAATGGTGCGGGCGAAATGCTGGTATTTTCCGCTGCCGATTTTGAAGATTTTCTTGAGCCGCGACCCGATCTGCCTGAGAACATGGAGGCCGAGCTGGAAAAAGTGGTGCGCCACCTTGTCAGCCAGCGCTGGCCTTTCCGGCTGCATGCGACGTATGATGAATCGATCTCGCGGATGCTGGATGTGTTTGAGAAAGTCAATCGCGATATTCCTTTTGATGGCCTGCACTGGATATTCGACCATGCCGAGACCATCACCGAACGCAATATAGAGCGCGTCAAGGCGCTTGGCGGCGGCATCGCCATCCAGCACAGAATGGCATTTCAGGGCGAGTATTTTGTCGAGCGCTACGGTGCTGATGCTGCCCTCGCCACACCACCCATCGCCAAGATGCTGGAGATGGGTGTACCGGTTGGCGCGGGCACCGATGCGACCCGCGTTGCCAGTTACAATCCCTGGACGGCGCTATACTGGCTGGTATCCGGCCGCACTGTCGGTGGTATGCGCTTATATGACTCTTCAGGCCGTTTGCCGCGCGAGACTGCAATGGAACTGTGGACCCGGGGTAGCAGCTGGTTTTCAAATGAACAGGGAAAAAAAGGCCAGATCAAGGTGGGTCAACTGGCTGACCTGGCGATACTGTCTGCTGATTTCTTTGCCGTGCCAGAGGATGATATCAAAGCCATAGAATCTGTTTTGACCATTGTTGGTGGCAAGATCGTCTATGCTGCCGCAGAATTATCCTCACTTGGCCCACCACCGCTGCCCGTGTTGCCTGACTGGTCACCCGTGGCCAGGACGGGTGGTCATTACCGACCCCAACAGAAAAATACACGCAACAAGCAAGCCCAGGCAACCTTGCCGCATCAATGTCGCGGTACCTGTTCGGTACATGGGCATGCGCATGATGTGGCGCGCAAGTCATCCGTACCGGTATCCGAACTGACTTCGTTCTGGGGCGTACTCGGCTGCAGTTGCTTTGCGTTCTGATATCCATCAAGGAAAAATCATGCCTTATCTTAAAATCGCCATTGGCTTAATACTGTCGTTTGTCGTTGGTATTGCCTGTCGCCTGACCCATATCCCGGTGCCTTCGCCGCCTGTGCTGAGCGGGGCACTGCTGGTTTTTATGATGAGCTGCGGTTATTGGCTGGTTGATCGTTATTCCGTTTCTCAGGCCGCCCGCAATAAGGGTTTGTGTGCTGGTCACGCAATAGAAAGGAAATAGCATGGAACTGATTATCGGTGCCTTGTTGGGGCTCGCCATCGGTGCCTTTTGTCGTTGGCAAGATATTCCTTCACCGGCACCACCGACACCCATCGGTGCATTGCTGGTGGTCGCCATGAGCGCTGGCTATGTCGTTGTCGGTTTATTTTAATACTGCTGCGGTAATAGTCATAACCAGGATTCAATGTGATGAACAAGAATAAGACGCTCAGTCTGCTGCAACAGGCTTCACCCGATGCAGGATTGCTGCTGCTCAGACTGGCAGGTGCTTTTCTGCTGTTGTACGTTCATGGT
Source organism: Undibacterium sp. Di26W (assembly GCF_049340265.1). Classification (NCBI taxonomy): domain Bacteria; kingdom Pseudomonadati; phylum Pseudomonadota; class Betaproteobacteria; order Burkholderiales; family Oxalobacteraceae; genus Undibacterium; species Undibacterium sp. Di26W. The sequence goes on along the minus strand of NZ_JBMPOR010000010.1, from coordinate 2,573 downwards.
ATCCCCAAGCTTTTACACTTCAGTAATGAATTGCAGCATATCGAAGACCCTTTTCATTTGGGTGCGGGTTTGACCTTGTCGCTGGCGATTTTTGCTGAAGTAGTGTGCCCGCTACTGATTGCTGCAGGGTTTTTTACGCGCCTGGCTTGTCTGCCCATTCTTTTCCTGTTGCTGGTGTCTATGCTGTTGGTGCATGCTGACTGGAGCATCGCTGAAGGCCAATTTGGCTGGTTGCTGCTGACCATTTTTTCCAGCATTGCTTTGGCTGGCCCTGGACGGTATTCGTTGCCGGTTTTGCGGCAAACTTAAAATTTCGATTGAGGCATGGCCAATGGAACAAAACAAATATCTGGGTGTAGGGTTGGGCTTTGTGGCTGGCTATGTGGACACGGTCGGTTTTGTGTCGCTATTTGGTTTGTTTACGGCCCATGTTACCGGCAACTTTGTGCTGATAGGTAGCGAGCTGGCCCATCCCAGCCACGGGGTATTGATCAAATTCCTGGCTTTTCCTGCTTTCGTGGCTGCGGTAGCATTGACGCGACTGCTGGTTATTCGCTTGCAAGAAAAAAATAAGAAAACCCTGAATCCTGTCCTGGGAATGCAAATTGCATTTTTGCTGGCTTTCATGATTCTGGGCTGGATTGCGCAGCCGATACAGGCGGCTGATACCTGGGCGGCATTGAGTGCAGGTATTGCCGGAGCGGCCGCAATGGGTGTGCAAAATGCCGCCAGCCGCTTGGTGTTTACTGACATTGCCCCCACTACCGTCATGACTGGTAATGTGACGCAACTGGTGATCGACTTGCTCGACTATATGCGGGCTGACAGTGCTGGCGCAATCGGTCAACGTATCAATAAATTCCTGTGGCCTGTGCTGGCTTTTGGTTCCGGCGCAATCGGCGGTGCGTTTGCTTGCATGTACTGGCAGTTCTGGAGTTTGCTGGTACCAATCTTTATATTGGCGGGTTTTATGCTTGGACCCGTTTCATCTTCATCAATGAAATGACATCCTGTACTTCCAACGAAGAAATAGGATGCTGACAGTACATACAAGTAAAACCACCAGCGTACGCTAACGCACAGATATCCTCTATTTGCACCACTATTCTGACTGCAGGCAGTTCTTCATCGCACACATTTTTTGTGACAATGCAGGGATTCGACCAATCAGGATAGGGAAATAGCATGGCACACATTATTGCCGGACGATTGCAGCTGCAGGATCAGGTGCAGCAGGCCATACACCAGTTGGTGGCGATTGGTTTTTCAGAGAACGAAATCAGTTCCTTCTATCTCAATCCGCCTGGCCAGCATGATATGTATAAGCTGGGTGGTGATCGTGATGAATCACCCGGGTCCACAGAGGCCGGTACCGGCGCCGTCGGCGGCGCAACCGCTGGTGGTGCAATTGGTGCAGCAGTGGGGGCGATAGGTATTCCTGTTGCCGGGCCCGTCAGCGCTGCCTTGGGAGCCTTGGTGGGAGCACATGTCGGCTCGCTGATCGGCGGCTTGTCGCAGATGAAGGAAAAAGGGGAGGTCGAAGACGACGCAGAAAATGCCGCTGCTGTGCGACATTCCGGCATGATGGTAGCAGTCAGCGTTAGTGGGCCAGAGCGGGCAGATGAGGTCGTCGCTGTATTACGGGGTCTTGGCGCTGACCAGATAGAAACGGGTGAAGGCACGATTACTGCGGGTAATTGGCATGATTTTGACCCCTTGCAGCCACCAAAATTCCTTGTACCTGCCGAACAAGCTACAGTTGAACAGCAGGCAGTAGAGCAGGGAGTGACTGGTCGTGAACTATAAAGGCAAAGCTGAAAAGCATCGCAGTGCACGCGACCCCGACATGACCAAGCAGGGAGGCAAAGCCATGCTGCCGCACGAAAGGGACGAAACCGCTGATGACAGAACACGTCCCCGCAAAGTCATGAAGCAAGCCTTGCTTGATTTACAGCAAGGCATGGTGGATACCGATCTGCACGGAGAACGCGGAGTCGAAACCACAGTTGACCCACAGGGAAAAAGCACACGCAAGCCTTGAGGCTTGCTATCCATGTCCGTTGCTGTTGATCCTCATGCGCAAGCTTGCATGAGCCTTGACGTGGGGTAGTGGCACCCGGCCACTGGCACTTCCATCCCATAAAATCGCCTTTGACTCTGAGTTGCTACCTGCTCGCAAAGTGGGCAGGTTCGGTATCGCCATTTTTGACTGCCAGGCCATCGTTATCCTCGCGTAGCTTGATGCATTCACTCCCTATTTCTATATGCCTGTGGACGACTTCCCTCTGAATGCCAGTTCATGCCCATCCATGGGTGTATCCTTTTGCTGTAAAAATTGACATTTTGTCTGTCTGGACGGGGTGCCGGCTTTGTGCTGGCTGAATTTTTTGGTACTCTTGTCAATGCACTTTGATGGTCAGCTTTTACAGTTCGCTTAGGGGAACATTGTAGTGGTCTAATAATAACGGACACCGAGATAGGTGGGATAATTCACTTATTGAGGAAAAGAGATGAAAGCAAAAAGAAGAACATTTGAGATTGGCTTTAAGTTGCAAGTTGTCCGTATGGTGACA